>NZ_CAXQBR010000006.1 GCF_964222135.1 Euzebya sp. | reverse complement strand
ACGCCGTCACCCCCTCCTCGGGGTTGTTCTGGTCATCGGCCTCGACCAGCTCGATCATCCGCCCATCGACGCCGCCGTCGGCGTTGATCTCCTCCGCCGCCATCTGCATCCCCGCCTGCAGCTGGATGCCCCAGGGCGTGAACGGACCCGTGAACGACGTCAGCATCCCGATGCGGATCGGCTCGTCCGAGGACCCGCCACCCCCATCAGCCGCCTCCGTCCCCTCATCCTCGCCAGCAGCGGGCTCCTCCTCGGCCGGCTCGTCAGCCGTGGCGGCGTCGGTCTCCCCGCCGTCGCCGGCGGCGTCCCCGTCCCCGCCGTCGTCACCGCTGCACGCGGTGGCCAGCATAGCCAGCACCCCGATCAGCGCCAGCAGTCGGATCCATCTCGAGAGTCGCATTCGTGCCCTCCGGCTCGTTCGTCGACGTGGGTCGGCTCACATCGTCCGGCAGCCTAACTGACCGGTCAGATAAGGTCCAGGGTGAATTCACTACAGCCGTCGTAGGTCGGTTGCGTCAGAGGTCCGCGACGAACCGGGTGACCGCCTCACGCGTGGCCTCGGGGCGGTCGAGGTGCGGGGCGTGGCCGCAGTCCTCGAGCTCGATCCGCGTCACCGGACCTCGCACCCGGTCGGCGATCTCGTCGAGCTGGCGCATCGTGCCGTACTCGTCGTCGACGCCCTGCACGCACAGGGTCGGGCAGCGCACCCCGGCCAGCACGTCGCGGATGTCCCAGGCGCGGAACGCCGGGTCGAGCCAGATGTCGTTCCAGCCCCAGAACGTGGCGTCGGCGTCGGCGTGGTAGCGACCCATCCGCGTGCCCATGTCGGTGGTCTCGTAGACCTGCTTGGCCCGCTCGATCCCCTCGATGGATCGGTCCTCCACGATGACGTGGGGGGCCAGCAGCACCAGGCCGGCCGGCTCCACCGCCCCGCTGCCGGCGGCGATCAGCGCGATCGAGGCGCCGTCGGAGTGCCCGACCAGCACGGGGTCGTCGTAGCCCAGGGCGTCGAGGACCGCGGGGAGCACGTCGATGCCCTCGCGGTGCATGTAGTCGACGCCACGCGGCTCGCGCACGACCGCGGAGGCGCCGTAGCCGTGACGGCTGAAGACGAGCGCCCGTCGGCCGGTCGCGGCCACGACGTCGGTCGGGAAGGACCGCCACAGCTCCACGCTCCCGAGCCCCTCGTGCAGGAAGACGAGCGGGGCCTGCCCCTCCCCCTCCCCGGTCGCGGGCCCGATCTCGACGTACTCGATCGGTCCCAGGCCGACGTCGAGGGTGCCGCCGGTCACCTCAGTCACGGGCGCGGAGCTTGAAGCGCTGCACCTTGCCGGTCGCCGTCCGCGGGAAGTCCTCGACGTAGACGACCTCGTGGGGGTACTGGTAGCGGAGCAGCGCGGCCTTGCACCACTCCTGTAGCTCGGCGGTCAGCTCGTCGTCGCCCTCGCGCCCGCCGGCGAGGATCACGTGCGCCTTGATGGCGGTCATGCCGTCGCGCTCGACACCGATGACCGCAGCCTCCTGCACCGCGTCGTGCTCGATCAGGCGGTTCTCGATCTCGATCGGCGAGACCCACAGGCCCTTGACCTTCATCATGTCGTCGGCCCGGCCCTCGTAGGCGTACGCGCCGTCCGCCCCGCGCCGGTAGCGGTCGCCGGTGAAGAACCAGCGGCCGTGGAGGCAGCGCTCGGTCTTGTCGGCGTGGTGCCAGTAGTAGGACAGGCGGCTGGGACCGGCGACGTAGAGGTCGCCGACGGCCTCGCCGTCGGAACCGATCACGGTGCCGTGCTCGTCGCGCAGCTGGAGCTCGTAGCCCGGGACGGGGAACCCGGACGTGCCGGGCACGACCTGCCCCGCGCGGTTGGAGCAGTAGATGTGCAGCATCTCGGTCGAGCCGATGCCGTCGAGGATCTCGGTGCCCGTGCGGTCGTGCCAGCGCCGCCAGATCTCCGCCGGCAGTGCCTCGGCCGCCGACGCGCCGAGGCGGAGCGACGACAGGTCGCGCGTGGCGCAGTCCGGGTGGGCGAGCATCGCGTTGTACAGCGCCGGGACGCTGAACAGGACGGTGGGCTGGTGCGCCTCGATCTTCGCGAGCGCGCGGTCCGGGGCGGGGCGTCCGGTCATCTGGATCGCGGTCGCGCCGACCCACATCGGGAAGCTGAGCCCGTTGCCGAGCCCGTAGGCGTGGAACAGCTTGGTGGTGGAGAAGACCCGGTCCTCTGCCGCGAGGCCGAGGACCTGCTCGGCGTAGGTGGTGCAGGTCGCGGCGACGTCCCGCTGGGCGTGGACCACGCCCTTCGGCCGGCCGGTCGACCCGGAGGAGTACAACCAGAAGGCCGGGTCCTCGGGGTGGGTCGACACGGGGTCGACGTGGTCGGGTCCGTCCGCCACCCACGACTCGACGGTCTCCTCGCCGGTCCCCCCGCCGACCAGCACCGGCACGCCGAGGGGCTCGGCCTGGGGTCCGACCGCGTCCAGGAACGGCTCGTCCACGACCGCCAGGACGGCGTAGGAGTCGGAGAGGAAGTAGCCGAAGTCGTCGGGACGGGCCAGGAAGTTGACCGGGACCGGCACCGCGCCGGCGCGGATGCTGCCGAGGAACGCCGCGTGGAAGCGGGGCGTGTCGTCCATCACCAGCAGCACCCGCTCGCCGCGGTGCACCCCGGCGTCGCGCAGGCGCGCGGCGAACCGGCACATGTCGCGGTGCACCTCGGCGTAGGTGACCGCCGAGCCGTCCTCGGTGATGAGGGCGGGGGTGTCCCCGCGACCGGCGTCGAGGTTGCGGTCGGACAGCAGGCTGATGTGGTCGGCGGCGGTCGTCGTCGGCACGGGGTCCCTCCGTGGGGGTCGGCTCTGGGGTCGGCTCTGGGGTCGGCTGGGGCGGCGTCAGGTGCGGATGACGACCGACTTCTCCTCGGTGTAGAAGGCCAGCGCCTCCTCGCCGTGCTCCTTGCCGTAGCCGGACTGCTTCAGGCCGCCGAAGGGCAGCTCGTCGTAGACCTTGGTGCGCGAGTTGATCCAGGTGTAGCCCGCGTCGATCCGGTCCGCGGCGTCCATCGCCTTGGCGAGGTCGCTGGTCCAGACCGAGGAGCCCAACCCGTAGGGGGAGGCGTTGGCCCGGTCGATCGCCTCGTCGAGGTCCGCGACGGACCACACGCCGAGCAGCGGGCCGAAGGTCTCCTCGACGGCCACCGCGGAGTCGTGGGAGGCGCCGTAGACCACGGTGGGCTCGTGGAACCACCCGCGATCGAACGGCTCGCCCTCGGGGATGGACCCCCCGGCGAGCACCTCGCCGCCGCTCGCCACGGCGTCCTCGAGCTGCTTGACGATGGCGACGCGCCCCTCCTCTGAGTGGAGCGGACCGATCTGGGTGCCCTTGGCCGTCCCCAGCCCGAGCGACAGCTTGCGGGCCTTCGCGGCGATGCCCTCGGCGACGCGGTCGGCGATCGACGCCTCGGCGTACACCCGCTTGATCGCGAGGCAGGCCTGGCCGCAGTTGAAGAACCGGCCCATCGCGGCGGCGCTGATCGCCGCGTCCACGTCGGCGTCGGCGCAGATGATGAGGGGGTCCGAGCCGCCCAGCTCGAGCGTGACGCGCTTCATGTCGTCCGCCGCGGTCGCCATGATCTGCTTGCCGACCGGGGTCGACCCGGTGAAGGCGATCTTGCGGACGCCGGGGTGGGCGACCAGGGCCGCGCCCGTGATCTGCCCGCTGCCGGGGACCACGTTGAACACACCCTCCGGCAGCCCTGCCTCGTGGGCGATGGACGCCAGCCGGAGGGTCACGAAGGGCGTGGTCTCGTCGGGCTTCGCGACGACGGTGTTGCCGGTGACCAGCGCCGGCCCGAGCTTGTTCGCGAGCAGGGTCGTCGGGAAGTTCCAGGGGACGATCGCGCCGACCACGCCGAGGGGGCGGCGCAGCACCATGCCGCGCGCGCCGGTGTCGAGGTCGCTGACCGCCGTCCCGCGGATGTTGAGCGACAGCCCGACGTAGTGGCGGAGCGTCTCGACGCACCGGTGCAGCTCCAGCCGCGACTCGCGCAGGGGCTTGCCCTGCTCGGCGGTCAGCATCGGCGCGAGCTCGTCGGTGTGCGCCTCGATCGCGTCGGCGACGGCCTCGAGCGCCTTGCCGCGGGCGCTCGCGGGGGTGGCCCGCCAACCGGCGAAGGCCGCCGTCGCCGCCTCGACGGCCGCGTCGATGCCGGCGCTGCCGGACTCGGGGACCGTGCCGACCACCTCCTGCGTCCCGGGGTCGCGGACGACGATCTCCTCCGCACCGTCGAGCGGGGTGGACCGCCCGCCGATGAACGCGTGCTCCATCGCATGCCTCCACTGGATCGTGAGCTTGATCCGAGCCTAGACTATCCGGTCAGTCAGTCAAGCCCGCCTACCGGACGTGGAAGGATCAGCCCATGGGCGCCTCGATCACCCTGACCCGCCGCCTCGAGTGGATGGACACCGACGCCGCGGTGCGGTGGCACCACGCCACGACCTGGCGCTGGGCGGAGCTGGCCGAGGCCGAGCTGCACCGCTCCCTCGGGATCATCGACATGACGTTCGGGTGCACGCCCCGGCGTCGGGTGGAGGCCGAGTTCCACCGGGCGGTCCTCTTCGACGACGAGGTGCAGATCGACTTCGCCGTCGAGTCGGTCGGTCGGACGTCGGCGACCTACGCGATGGAGGTCCGCGTCGGCGACGAGGTGGCGGCGACGGCCCGGATGGTCGTGGTGCTGGTCGATGACGACGGCCGCCCCCGCCCCTGGCCCGACGACGTGGCCGACCTCCTGCGCGGCGCCGGCGGCTGAGGCGTGGCCGGCCCCCCTACACTCTCCGCGGTCCAGCGCACCGGAGGGCACCAGCGACGATGAGCACACCCAGCGAGTCAGCGGCGGAGGCGCTGGACGGCCTCAGCGAGCGGGAGGTCTCGCTGCTGCGCTCGGCGTACCGCGTCGTGTCCCGGCGCGGCGGGCACCGCATCGCGCTGCAGGACGTCGCCGACGACGCCGGCGTGTCGAAGGGCCTGGTCCTCTACCACTTCAAGACCAAGGACAACCTGCTGCTGTCCACCATGCGGTGGGCCCTGGTGCGGACCGCCGAGCGGATCCGCGAGGGCGTCGGCAGCGTCCAGGCCGCCGAGGACGTCGTGAAGGCGCTGATCGACGCGATCTGGATCGGGCCCCAGCCGAACCGGGACTTCTACCTGCTCTACCTGGACCTGGTGGAGCACGCCGCCCGGGTCCCCTCCTTCGCCGAGCTGCCGGGCATGACCCGCGACATCATCAACGGCCTGTACGCCGAGGTGATCGCCGAGGGCCTCGACCGCGGTCTGTTCCACGTCGACGACGTGGACGAGGCCGCCGAGGCGATGCGCGCCTACCTCGACGGGCTGTTCATCCAGTGGCTCCAGCGGGAGGACTGGGAGACGACACACGACGCCTACCGCGAGCGCTGCCGCGGCGGCCTGCTGCGCCTGCTCGGGGCCGACCGGAGCTGAGCCGGTCCCCTGCCGGGCGTACACGGGTCGATGACGGTCAGCGGCGCCGGCGTGCCGCGTCCAGCCGGTCGCGGTGCTCCTCGGTGGTGACCAGGAGGCTCTGGCCGAGGGTCTCGGCGAGCTGACCGCGGTGGACGTCGGCGACCACGATGCCGAGCACCCGCTTGGCGGCGGCGTAGGCCTGGGCGCCGCGGCGGAGGATCCGCTCGACGGCCTCGGTCACGGCCGACTCGAGCTCGGCGGGGTCGACGACGGCGGTCACCAGCCCGAGCTGGTGCGCCCGCGCCGCGTCGACGTCGCCGCCGCCCAGCACCAGGTCCCGCGCCGGGCCGAGGCCGACCATCGCGACCAGCCGGGCGATGCCGCCGTGGGCGGGGAGCAGGCCGAGGTGGCCCTCGCGCCACATGAACCGCGCGTCGGTCGAGGCGATCCGCAGGTCGCAGGCCAGGGCCAGCTGGAGCCCCGCACCGGTCGCGACGCCGCCGATCGCGGCGACGACGGGCTTCTCGATCCGCTCGACCAGGCCGATGGTGGCGGTGAGGTCGTGGCTCGACCCGCGGAAGCTGCGGGGATCGGCGTCGGCGAAGCGGCTCAGGTCCCCGCCGGCGGAGAAGGCCGGGCCCCGCCCGGCCACGACGATCGCGTCCACGGCCTCATCGGTGGCCGCGGCGACCAGCGCGTCGCCGAGCGCGGTCTGCAGCTCGAGGTCGATCGCGTTGCGCCGCTCGGGCCGGTCGAGGACCACCCAGCGGACGCCGTCGCGGTCCTCGACGGCGACGGGGTCAGCCATCGCCGGCGGGCTCCTCGGACCCCCGGTGCCGGATCCGCTCGAACGGGCTGCCGCAGGCGTCGCAGAACCACTGGGCGGTCATCAGCAGCGAGCCGTACGCCGCGAGCTCCGAGACGTCGGCGGAGCCGCACCACGGGCAGGTCGGCGCGTCGGCCACTACCCCTCCACGCGGCGTTGCAGCCCGTTCCACGCGTCCCACGGCAGGTCGGGCATCTGCCACGCGCCCGGCTCGCCGGTGACCCCGACGTCGTAGCCGTGCTCGACCAGCAGCGGCATCACGGCATCCAGCCACGCGGACCGCATGCCGTCGTTGTCGAGGGTGAGGATGCCCGCGTCCCGGAGGGCCTCGACGCCGGGCTCGCCGGTCGGGCCGAACCAGCACAGCACCTCGGTCACGATCCGCGGGAGGTGGGCCTGCAGCTGGTCGCGGCCGGCGGGCCACCGGGTGGTCAGCTCGACGACGCGCCCGCGCGCGAAGTCGGCGTTGAAGTGCGACTCGTCGAGGATCCTCGCGACGCGACGCGCGAGCTCGTCGCTCAGCCCGGAGAGGGCCCGCAGGACGATGTCGAGGGCCGGGTCGACCAGGTAGAGGGTGGCGACGGCCTGCCCCCAGGTGTCGAACGGCTCGTCGAGGCACGACATGCGGTACTGCCGCTCCCGCTCGTCGGGCGGGCCGAGCTCCACCCCCTCCCCCGCCAGGTCGTTGGCCAGCGGGAACACCGCGCGCGACTGGCCGAGGTGGGCCTGGGCGATCGCCGCGCAGGCGACGGCGCTCTCGAGGCCGGGGGTGCCCACCGACCACGACGAGAGGTGCATGCCGAGGGAGTACTTGTTGTCCCCGACGACGCCGAGGAGGTTGGCCAGCCCGGCGGACAGGTCCGGGGACAGCTGGGTGGTCGCGTTCACAGGACGGCCTCCAGGGTGTCGTGGTCGCCGACGACCTCGCCGTCGCGCTGGATCCAGATGACCGCGTCGGCGGGCGCGACGACCAGCTCGAGCCAGTCCTCGTCGCCGCCGACCTCGTCGCGGGTCGGGGTGCGGTCCGCGGTCACCTCGTCGACCAGCTCGAGGGGGTCGGGGTAGTCGCGTCGCGCGAAGACCAGGTACGTCGCCATCGCCTACTCCGGTTCGATCAGCTGGGTCATGGCGGACCGCGGGACGATGAAGAGGTCCTTCCACTTGCGCTCGTCGTACAGCGTCCAGGCGTAGACGACCGCGTCGTCGTCGGTCGTGGCCCGGACCTGCCCCAGGTGGTGGGGGACGTCCTCGGAGCTGTGGCGGCTGAAGACCTCGTAGGGGGCTGCGCTGCCCTCGCCCGCGGGTCGCTCGACGGCTGACACTCAGATCACCGCCACGGCGCGCAGGAGCTCGCGCCCCTCGGGGGTCACGTCGTCGCGCGACCAGGGCTCGAGGCGGTCGTCGACGACCACCGACTCGACGCCGGGCACCGCGCCGACGCGATCCCGGATGTCATCGCGCATCATCTCGGTGCAGGGGCAGGCGAGCGATGTCCAGGTCATGCCGACGGTGACCTCGCCGCCCTCGGCCGCGAGGACCCGGACGAGGCCGAGGTCGGTCACCGTCACGGGCAGCTCGGGGTCCTCGACGGTGCACAGCGCCGCCCACACCGCGTCGCGGTCGACCGTCGAGCGCCACTCGCCGCGGACGGTCACCGCGGTCCTGCCGGAGGAGGGGACGGGCTCGGCCGGGGCGAGGGCGCTCACGATCCGGCCCCCACCAGCTGGGCGTGGCCCCGCTGCAGCTGCCGGACGAAGCGCTGGTTCGCCGGACCCCGGTTGCGCCACCGCTCCATCACCTGGTCCCAGGAGATCTGCCCGCCGGCGTGGTCCCACTCCTTGGCCTCGGCGTCGAAGGCCATCGGGAAGGCGCAGTCGATGACGTAGGTGCCGGTCTCGGAGTCCAGGTGGGCCGGCACCTCGATGTCGTGGGATTCGCAGAACGGCACGGTCGCCGACATCCAGGTCTGGCGCAGCTCGTCGTTCGTCTGGCCCTTGAGCTTGAAGGTGTTCTGGCCCGTGTGGCGCTTGAGCTCGTCGGGGAGCCCGAACCACTCGAGGGTCAGGATGAACATCCAGTCGACGGCGTCCTGGATCTTCCGCTTCGCGTCGGGGTCCTTCGACAGCTTCGCGATCCAGCGCTCGCCGTGGCGCAGGTGGAAGGTCTCCTCGCGGTCGACCTTGACCAGCGCCCGCTTCCACGGCGCGTAGGTCGTGTGCGTGAAGACGTCGCTCAGCAGCACGAACCCGGCGCGGTCGTAGAAGGCGTTCGCCACGATCATCTCGCTCCAGCTCTCGAGCGGGACGTCGAAGGCGTAGGGGTGCTTGTATTCGTGCGGCTGCCGCCCGTACACCAGCTCGTCGGTGTCGACCCCGAGGTCGCGGAGCATCCGGTAGGCGATGTGGGCGTGGCCCACCTCGTCCTGGATGATCGACAGGACCGACATGTAGCTGGACGTGTCGGGCGCGGACGGCGCCGCGCCCAGGTAGGACGGCGCGCTGATCAGCTCGGTGTCCGCCGACACGATCAGCGTCCGCTTCAGCGCCTCGACGTAGTCCTCCGAGGCGTGCTGGGGCCCCTCGACGAACTTGCCGGCGGCGAGCCGCGACATCACCTCGTCGTTGGAGAGCCTCGTGGGGAGTGCGGTCATCGTTCCTCCTGCCGGGTGCGTGCGACCACTGTAACTGACCGGTCAGTCAGGATCAAGGGTCCGGTGTGCGGGCCGGGTCAGCGGCCCTGGTAGTCGGGGCGGCGCTTCTCCGTGAAGGCCGTCATCCCCTCGGTGGCGTCCTCGGAGGCGAACAGCGGCGCGAGCTCGGCCAGCTCGGTCTGCAGCGCCTCGGGCAGGGGCTGGCGCATGCCCTGGTGCACCGCCCGCTTGGTGGCGGCGATCGCCAGCGGCGCCCCGGCGGCCAGTGTCGTGGCGATCTCGCCGACGACCTCGTCGAGTGAGTCCGCGGGCACGAGTCGGTCGACCATGCCCAGCCGCTCGGCCTCGTCGGGTGTCACCGAACGGCCGGTGGTCATCATCTCGAGCGCGCGCCCGGGGCCGATCAGGCGGGGCAGGCGCTGGGTGCCGCCGGTGCCGGGGAGGAGCCCGAGCGTCACCTCGGGCAGGCCGAGCCGGTAGCTGCCCTCGGCGGCGACGCGGACGTCGCAGGCGAGGGCGATCTCGTACCCGCCCCCGAGCGCGTGGCCGGCGATCGCGGCGATGAACACGCAGTCCTCCGCGGCGAAGCGGTCGAAGACCTCGTGGGCGCGCCGGACCATCGCGTTGTTCTCGTCCGCCGTGCGGGACAGGAAGCCCTTCACGTCCGCGCCGGCGGAGAAGAACCGCTCGCTTGCCGAGCGCACGACGGCGACGGCGACGCCGGCGTCCACCACGGTGGAGATGGCGGCGTCGAGGTCCTCGATGAACGACGGGTCGTAGCTGTTGGCGGGCGGGCGGTCCAGGGTGATGGTGCCGACCCCGCCGTCGACTGACGCGGTGGCGCTCGCCGTGTCGTGATCAGCCATGGTCAGCTCAGCCCCCCGACGACGGCGGACTTCAACTCGACGTACTCGTCCAGCGCCTCGAGGCCGTGCTCGCGGCCGAACCCGGACTGCTTGGTGCCGCCGAAGGGCATCTCGTCGTAGCCGTAGTGCAGCTGGTTCACCCAGGTCATGCCGGCGTCGATCTCGCGGATCGCCCGGTCGATGGCCCTCGCGTCGGTCGTCCAGATCGACGAGCCCAGCCCGTAGGGCGTGTCGTTGGCCATCGCGATCGCCTGGTCGAGGTCCTCGACCTCCCAGATCGGCAGCACCGGGCCGAACACCTCCTCGGTGGCGAGCCGGCTGTCGGTCGGGACGCCGGTGACGACGGCGGGGGCGAAGAAGTGCCCGTCACCGTCGATCGCCTCGCCGCCGACCAGGACCTCCGCGCCGCGGTCGGTCGCGTCGGCCAGCTGGGCGACCAGCACATCGCGCTGGGCGGCGGTGTGGAGGGGGCCGATGCGGATCTTCGGCTTCTCCGCCGGCGTGGCGCCGGGGCCCGGCTCGTAGCGGCCGACGCGGCCGGTCAGCGCCTCGACGAACTGCTCGTAGACGTCGGTGTGGACGAAGGCGCGCTTGGGGGCCAGGCAGGCCTGGCCGCAGTTCCAGTAGCGGCCGATCTGGATGGTCTTCACCGCGGCGTCGAGGTCGGCGTCCGGCATGACGATCGTCGGGTCGGACCCGCCCAGCTCGAGGCTGACGTGCTTCAGCTTCGGCCCGGCGGCCGCCATGATCGACTGGCCGGTGCTGGTCTGGCCGGTGAAGGCGATGCGGCGGACGACGTCGTGGTCGACCAGGGCCTGACCGGTCTCGGGTCCGCCGGTGACGACGTTGAACACGCCGTCGGGGAGGCCGGCCCGCGTGGCGAGCTCGGCGATCCGGAGGGTCGTGAGCGGTGTGGTCTCCGCGGGCTTCGCCACCACGGTGTTCCCGGTGGCCAGCGCCGGCCCGAGCTTGTTGGCCAGCAGGGTGAGGGGGAAGTTCCACGGCGTGATGGCCCCCACCACCCCGAGCGGGCGGCGCACGACCATGCCGTAGGCCCGGCCGAACTGGCTCGGCAGCTCCTGGTGGACGCCGCGCTGCTTGGTCGCGGCCTGGGCGTAGTAGCGCAGGCCGGCGAGGAAGTGGGCGAACTCGCCGTTCGCCTCGAGCGTGGGCTTGCCCTGCTCGCGGGTCAGCAGCGCGACGAGCTCGTCCTTCTCGGCCTCGGCCGCGTCCGCGAGGGCGTTCAGCGCCTTGGCCCGCTTCGCCACGTCGGTGGCGGCCCACCCGGCGAACGCGTCGCGGGCGGACTGGACCGCGGCGTCGACGTCGTCGGCGGTCGCGACCGGCACGCCATCGATCACCTCGCCCGAGGCGGGGTCGACCACGTCGAGGCGGTCGCCCGACCCGCCCCTCGATGCTCCTGCGATCCACATGTCAGCCACGTCGGCGATGTCCTTCCGGGTCGTCTCCAGGTCTGCGGGCCACACTACCTGACTGACCGGATAGTCTGTCAACCGGCCAGACGTCGAAACCGCCCAGGATCGCGCCGAACATCGCGGTCAGGCGATGCAGGCCCCGATCGGGGGGACCGTCGCCGTCAGGCCGTCAGGCCGTCAGGCGATGCAGGCCCCGATCGGGGGGAACGTCGCCGTCAGGCGATGGAGGCCCCGATCGTGCGCCTCAGCCTCCGCCCGGCGCGATGACCAGCACGTCGGCGTCGGGGTCCGCGGCGTGCAGCCGCTCGACGTCGGCGGCCCGTCGCTCGAGCACGGCGCGCTGGTTGATGTAGCCCTTGTCGGTGATCTCGCCGGCGTCGATCGAGGGGGGTTCGGTGAGCAGCAGCACCCGCGTGACGATCCGCGACGACCCGCCGGCCACGGCGTTGTGGGCCGCCAGGCCCTCGGTGATGCGGCGCCGCACGTCGGGGTCGTCCGGGGCGGCGGTGGGCGCGGGCCAGGCGAGCAGGCCGACCGACTCGCGGTCGTGGCCGGTGACGACCGCGTCGGCGAGCAGCGGGGAGGCGGCGGCCAGCGCGTCGACGCGGAGCTGCCCCACGCTCACCCAGGTCCCCGTGGTCAGCTTGAAGTCCTCGGCGATGCGGCCGTCGAAGAGGATGCCGGCGCTCGGGTCGTCGGGGTCCGCGAGCCGGCCCGCGTCGCCGATCCGGTAGAACCCGTCGTCGTCGAAGGGGTGGGGGACGTCATGCGGGCCGCGCCCGCCCAGGTAGCCGGTCATCACGTTCGGGCCGCGGACGCGCATCTCGAGCTTGCCGCCGGCCGGCACCAGCTTCAGCTCGACGCCCGGCACGGGAACGCCGATGTTGCCGGCCCGCTCGAGGGGGAAGTGGGCGGCGGTGGCCAGGGGTGCGGTCTCCGTCGAGCCCCACGAGGAGGTCATCGGGACCACGCGCCCGGTGGTCCGCTCGCTGACGGCCTCGAGCCGCTGCCACAGGTCCTGGGGCAGCGCGGCGGCCGCGTAGAAGATCAGCTGGAGGCGGGAGAAGAACGCAGCGGCCAGCTCCTCGTCGGCTTCGAGGTGCGGCAGGAGCGCGGCGTAGCCCGCCGGGACGTTGAACGAGATCGTGGGCCGGTGGCGCCGCACGTTGGCCAGGGTCACGTCGATCAGCCCCGGCGCGGGACGGCCGTGGTCGATCACCATGGTCCCGCCGTTGGCGATCACCAGCCCGACGTTGTGGCTGCCGCCGAACGTGTGGCTCCAGGGCAACCAGTCGACCAGGACGGGCGGGGTCTCGGCCAGGAACGGCCAGATCTGCTGCAGGGCCACCTGGTTGGCGAGCAACATCCGGTGGGTGGTGGGCACGCCCTTCGGCACGCCGGTGGACCCGGAGGTGAACAGGACCTTCGCGACCGTGTCGAGGTCGACCGCCGCGGCCGCCTCGTCCACCGCGCCTGTGGCGGTGGTGGACTCGAGCTCGGACAGCAGGGCGTGGGCCCGGCCATCGCGCGCCGGCGTGGCGCACACCAGCTCCGCGCCCAGGTCGGCGATCGCGTCGAGCGCCGCCGGGCAGGCCGCGGGGTCCGCGCAGAAGACCAGGCCGGGTTGGACGACCGCGAGCATGTCCCGCAGGCGGGAGAAGTCGGTCGCGCGGGTCGAGTAGGCCACGCTGATGGGGACGACGGGCACCCCGACGAGGGCACCCGCGAGGGTCACGAGCGCGTGGTCGATCGAGTTGCCCGACAGGATCGCCACCCCGCGGGCGGGGCCGAGGCCCCGGGCGAGCAGGGCCTGCCCGATGCTCCGCGCGGTCGCGAGCGCGCCGGCGTAGGTGACGACGCGCTCCTCGGTGCCGCCCGCCGCATCGGGTTCGATGAACAGCGGGCGGTCCGGATCCCTGACGACCCAGCGCGTCAGGAAGGTCGAGGTGCTCCGGGGGAGGGGGCCGAGCGGCGTGCGGGATGCCAGGAGCACCCCGCCGCCGTCGAGCTCGGTCGCGTGGACGTCAGGTCGGGTGAACACGACCGGAGGGATCGGGCCGGTGCCCCCGACCTCAGCTGTAGCAGGCGGACTGGAAGTCGTAGTCCGTCGCGGTCGGCCCCTCGTAGCCGTTGGCGAGCTCGGCGACCCGGAACTCGGCGTCACCGTCGAGCTGGGCGAAGGTCGTGGTCCGGACCGCGGCGTCGTTCGGCTCACCCGAGACGTTGCCTGACCCCTCGGGCAGGATGCCCTCGTAGTCGACGCTGTCGAGGCCCTGGGCGGCGGCCACGAGGCCTGCGCGGGTCAGGTCGCCGGACTCGGCCGCCGCGACCATCGCGTCGTGCAGCGGGTAGGACCACACCCAGCCGGGGAAGGCGGTCGTGCTGGCCTGGTCGCCCATCGCCTCGAGGAAGGCCTGGGTGCCGGGCGCGTCGGAGGCGAGGGTGCCCCACGGGAGGCCGAAGACCACGCGGTCGGACACGACGTCGGCGACCGGGCTCTCGAGCAGGCCCTCGTTGAAGCCGGGGGCCTGGGCGTAGATCTCGCCCTCGTAGCCCTGGGACACCGCGCCGCCGACGATCGTCGCCAGCTCGGTCGGACCCGTGACGATCAGCACCATGTCGGGGGCCTCGTTGACCAGGCGGGACAGGGCCTCGGCCTGGTTGTCCGCACCGGGGGTGGTCGGGACGTCGATGAACTCGATGCCGTTGGCCTCCGCGGCCGCCTGCATGCCGGCGGCGCCGTCGTCGCCGAAGTCACCCGGGAAGTGGATCGCCATGACGCGCTCGAGCTGCGCGCCCTCCTCGAGGGCGTAGTCGACGGCGTTCATCGCGTCGATGCAGTACGTCGACCCGGACTCGAGGATGTTGGGGCTGAACAGCCACTCCGAGGTCCAGGTGCCGGGGGCGGCCAGGACGTCCTGCTCCTCGAGGAAGGGCTCGAGGGCGATGCCCATGGGGGAGCCGAGCAGGTGGGTGATCGCCAGGATCTCGTCGCTGATCTCCTGGTAGACCTGGGTCACGGTCTCGGGGCTGTACTGGTGGTCGCGCGTGAACTCGGTCGTGTTGACGTCGTAGCCGGCGATGCCGCCCTCGTCGTTGACCCGCTGCCAGAACGCGTTGACGGCCTCGACGATCTGCGGGCCCTGGGACGCGAAGGGCCCGACCGTCAGGTCGCTGAGGCTGGCGAGGTAGATGCACCCGTTGTCGGGGTTGACCGCGTCGGGGCACGCCTCCTCGGTGACGCCGATGTCGGTCGTCACGTCGCCGCCGGCCGCCGGCTCCTCCGCGGGCTCGGTGGCCTCGGTCGGCTCGTCCGCGGCGTCGGTGGCCTCGGTGGGCTCGGCCTCCTCCTCCGCCTCGTCGGTGGCGGCCTCCTCGGCGACCTCGGCGCCAGCCGCGTCGTCGGTCGTCTCGGCGGTGCTGTCGCCGTCGTCGGACCGGCAGGCGGTCAGGGTCAGCAGCAGGGCGCCCAGCAGGGCCACCAGGCGGATCAGGGTCTTCGGCACGGCTCTCCCTCTCGATCGGCTCGTGCCGGGGAGCGTAGGGAGCCGCCGATGGCGGCGTCGAGGGTCTGCAGCCCAGATCCGCTACGGTCTCGTTGTGTCACAGCACAACGAGGCTGGCCCGGAGCCCCGCGCGGTGGTGGGGGAGCTGGCCGGACGCGCGCGGGGGCGGTTGGACGAGCTGGCCGCCCGGTTCGCGGAGCGCATGGTGGCCGCGGAGCCGGTGTACGCCGAGCGGTTCGACGCCGCCGAGCGGCTGACGGCCTGCCACGAGAACCTCGACGCCCTGCTGGGGGCCCTCGTGACCGGCGGGGCGGCCCTCGACCCGGGTCCGCACCAGCGCACCGGTCGTCGGAACGCCGAGATGGAGGTCCCGCTCGAGTCGCTGCTGCACCTCTACCGGTTGGCCGCCCAGGCGGTGTGGCACGAGCTGATCGCGGCCTGCGGCGAGGACCCCTCGCGTCGCGACGCGCTGCTCGAGGCGGCGACCGACGTGTGGGAGGTGGTCGACCTGCAGTCGGCGATGGTGGCGGAGGCCTACAAGGCCAGCCTCGAGCGGGTCAGCCGCGAGCACGAGGCCCGTCGCGCCGCGGCGGTCTCGACGCTGCTGGCCGGTGGGGACGGCGACCGCGGGGCCGCCCGCCGCGCCGCGGTCGCGCTCGGGATGGGCGAGGGGGCGCTGACCGCCGTCGCCCACGCGACGCTGCCGCGTGGCGCCCGCGCGGCGCTCGAGACCGCCCTCCGGGCCCGCGGGACGCGGTCGGCGTGGCAGGTGCGCGGCGACGTGACGGTCGGCGTGATCGCGGGTGCCGGCCTCCCCGCCGACGTCGAAGCGCCGACGCAGGTGGCCCTCGAACCGGGCATCGACGACGTGACCGACGTGCCCTCCGCCCTCGAGCTCGCCGTCCTCGCCCTGCGCGCCGCCGGACCCGCCGACCGCGGACGGCCGGTCACCCTGGCCGAGGTGCTGCCCCAGGCCCTGGTGCTGCGCAGCCCGGACGTCGCACGGCGGTTGGTCGAGGTCGTCCTGGGTGACCCGGACACCTGGCGCATCGGGCACGCCGACCTGCTGGCGACCCTGCGGGCCTGGTACGCGAACGGCGGCGATGCAGAGCGCACCGCCGCCGTCCTCTACTGCCACCGGAACACGGTCTTCAACCGGTTGCGCCGACTCCAGGAGCTGACCGGTCGGGACCTGGGCGACCCCGTCGACCTCGTCGAGGTCTCGCTGGCCACCCAGGCCCTCGAGCTGGTGGTCAGTGCCCCCCGCTGACCGGCTCCCCCCCGTCGCCGGCCTGGAACAGGCCCAGGGCGCCGCGGCCGGGGAAGTTGAAGGCGTGGGTGACCATCGGGTACAGCCCGTCCTCGGCCAGCTCGAACTCGGCGTAGCCGCCCTGGGCCGGGGCCAGGTCGATCGCCTGGCTGCCCCACTCGCTGCTGGCGTCGAGGAAGACGCCCTCCTTCATCACGCTGTCGAAGATCGTGCCGACGATGTGGAAGGAGGAGTCGACGTTCGGTCCGGCGTTCAGGACGTAGGCCCGGACCCGCTCGCCGACGCCCACCTCGATCGGGTGGTCGGCGTACTGGCCGGCGGTGCCGTTGAACACCACGTGGTCCGGTGACGGGGCACCCTCGGACATCTTGCCCAGGTCCCCGACCTCGCCCTGCGGGCCGGTGTACCACTCGCTCTGGACGAAGACGAACTCGTGGTCGACCTCGGGGAGCGGCTCGGCCGGGTCGACGATGATCGCGCCGAACATGCCGTTGCCGATGTGGTGCAGGGCCGGGGCGGTGCCGCAGTGGTACATCCACACGCCGGCGTGCGTGGCGACGAAGGAGTACACCTTCTCCTCCCCCGGCGCGATGTTGGTCATCTCGTCGTTCCAGGCGACCTGGCTCGCGTGGAAGTCGACGGAGTGGTCGACGCCGGACCCCTCGGGGTTGATCAGGTGGATGTTGACGGTGTCACCGACGTTCACGCGCAGGGTCGGGCCGGGGACGGTGCCGCCGAAGGTCCAGACCTCCTGCCAGACGTCCGCGGACACCTGCATGATCCGCTCCTCGATGACGAGGTCGATGTCGTGGACGGTCCCCGACGCCGGCGGCGGGGCCGTCGGGTCGTAGACCTCGAGCGGGGGGCGCTCGCCGGTGTAGGCGTCGGCGTTGTCGGGGGTCGCGTAGTCGACCGCGGTGCCCATGGCGGCGTCATCCATTGCGCCGTCGGCCGGCGCGGCGGCGACCTCGTCGCCACCCTCGCCGCCCGCGATCCCGATCGTCGTGGCCATGCCGGCTGCGGCGTGGCCCGGCACGGTGCAGATGATCTCGAGCTCGCCGCTGGCCGGCGCCTCGACGGTGAACGTCCCGGTCTCGCCGGCGCCGAGCATCTCGGTGCCGTCGAGGCCCTCGATGACCGCGTCGTGCTCCATCACGCCGTCGTTGGTCACGGTGAAGGTGACCTCGGCGTAGGGCGGCACCTCGGTGACGTCGGCGTCGATCGCGAACTCGCTCAGGGTGAGGGCGATCTCGACCTGCTCGACGGTGGCAGGGCGCTCGGGCACGGGGGCGGCAGCGGGCGCGGCGCTCGCGGCCGCGGGAGCGGGCTGGGTGGCGCGGAGCGACGCCGCGGCGTCGGCCACGGCGGCTTCGGCGTCACCGGCGAGGCCCTCGTAGTCCGCCCGCAGGTCGCGGGCGATCAGCACGGTGCCGGTCTGGTTGGCGACGACGAGCACGAGCAGCAGGATCACCGCCGGCAGGCCGATGGCCAGGCGACGGGACCAGCGGGGATCGACGGCTCGGCCGGCCTCGGGGGCCGGGGCCGCAGGCGCCTCGGTGGGGCGGGTGAGCGACGACATGTCAGGAGTTCCTCTCGGTGGCGGTGGCGGCTCGGCTCCTGCGGCGTCCCGCCGCGATCATCGAGTCTCGTAGTTCACGACTATGAGATCTGTCGGCTGGGGTGGCACGGGCCGGAGGTCCCGGGTCCGCCGGGACCCTGGTCCCAGGTCGCGCGGCCCGCGACCGGCGTTTGGCACGACTCCCAAAGGGGGCATGTGGGTTGCAGCCAGGCCGATGGGTTGGTTGGATCGGCCGGCGAACGGACCGCCACCGAGCCAGAGCGATGCCGACCCCACGCGAGGACGCCCCACCCGCACGACCGCACCTGCGCGTGCCCGCGCAGGTGCCGCCCCCCGACCTGCTCGGGTTGCGCGAGACCCTCGTCGGAGGGGTCGCGGCGGCCGTCCTCATCGCGGTGATCTACGCGGGCTCGCGAGCCCTGACGACCTTCGACTCGGCGCTGATCGGCTACGCGGTCGCCATCGTCGCGCTGACCTTCGCCGTGGTGGCCCGCTACGCGCGCTGGCTGCGGATGCCCTCGACCGGCCGCTACTGGCGCCGCGGCTGGCAGCAGTTCGCGTCATGGTCGAACTTCCGCCGGCTGCCGAGCCTGCTGCCCCGGGCGATCGTCGGCCAGCTGCTGACCCAGGGCTTCATCCGCCGGCGCGGCCTGGACCGGTGGATCGGCCACCAGTGCCTGTTCTGGGGCGTGATCGGCGCGACCCTCATCACCTTCCCGCTGGTGTTCGGGTGGCTGGTCTTCCACCTCGAGCCGGGCACCACCGAGATGTACCGGATGTGGGTCTTCGGCTTCCCGACGATCACCTTCGACACCAGCTCGTTCATCGGCTGGTCGATGTTCCGCGCCCTCGTCTACACCGCGGTGCTGGTGATCATCGGGTGCGCCATCTTCCTGTGGCGGCGCTTCCGCGACCGCGCCGCGATCACGGGGCAGTCGCTCGGCTACGACATGGCGCCCCTGATCGCCCTGCTGGTCATCTCCGTCACCGGGCTGCTGCTGACCGTGTCGACCAGCTTCTTCGACGGCGCGTACTACGGCTTCCTGGTGATCATCCACATGGCGGCCGTCGTGCTGAGCCTGGTGTTCATCCCGTTCGGGAAGTTCTTCCACGTGCTCCAGCGGCCCGCCTCGGTCGGGATCCAGATGTACACCGAGCTCGGCGCGCAGGAGCCGCCGCGAGCGTGCGCCCGCTGCGGCGAGCGCCTCGCCGCCGAGCTGTTCGTGACCGACCTGCGCGCCACCCTCGAGGACCTCGGCCAGCGCTACGACCTGCCCGCCGCCGAGGGCATGCCGCAGCACGTCATCGAGCTCTGCCCCCGCTGCAAGCGGGTCGCCCGCGGGCAGTCCTACTTCGCCGCGAACGGCCCCAGCTTCGCCACCGCCCTCGTGGGAGAGGCCTCCGCCGAGGAGCGCTGACGCCGCGACCACCCGACCGCCACCCCCGACCGAGAGGCCCCCTGCGTGCCACGCCAGCCCTACCGGATGCCGACCCCGCCAGGCGTCGCCGAGCTGCACCAGTCCGGCGGCGAGTCCGCCGGCGGGTGGGAGACCGACCGCCCCGACGAGCGGTGGGTGTCGACCCACTGCTCGTTCTGCGGGGTCCAGTGCGGCATGCACCTGCGCGTCGCCGACGGCCAGGTCATCGGGGTCGAACCGCGGATGGACACCCACAACCGGGGGAAGCTGTGCCCGAAGGGGGTGTCGGCGTACCAGCAGATCGGCCACCCCGAGCGGCTGACGTACCCGATGGTCCGCGACGCGGACGGGCTGCGGCGCGCGACCTGGGACGAAGCCCTCGACCGGGTCGTGTCCGGCATCCGCCGGATCCAGGAGGCCCACGGGAACGACGCGGTCGCCACCTACGGCGGCGCGTCGATGACGACGGAGAAGACCTACGTGCTGGGCAAGTTCGCCCGGCTGGCGCTGCAGACCCGGCAGGCGGACTACAACGGCCGGATGTGCATGGTGTCCGCCGGCGCCGCGAACAACCGCTCCTTCGGCGTCGACCGCACGCCGAACCCGATCGCCGACGTGGGCGAGGCCGACGTGGCGATGGTCCTCGGTGCCAACGTCCCCGAGACCTTCCCGATCTTCATCCGCCACTACTGGCGGCTGATGGACCGCGGCGGGACGCTGATCGTGGTCGACCCGCGCGAGACGACCCTCGCCCGCGTCGCCCAGCTGCACCTGCCGATCCGACCCGCGACCGACGGGGCGCTGCTGATGGCGATGCTCCACGTCGTCATCGACGAGGGGATGGTCGACACCGCCTTCGTCGAGGCGCACACGACCGGGTTCGACGAGGTCGCGACCTCGGTCGCCGACTTCACGCCGGACGTGGCCGCGGGGATCTGCGGGGTCCCGGCCGCCGACATCCACCGCGCGGCGGTCCTGTTCGGGTCGGCCGAGAAGGCCATGCTGAACCACGCCCGGGGCATGGAGCACCAGGTCATGGGCGCCCGCAACGCGATGGCGGCGATCAACCTGGTCCTCGCCACCGGCAACATCGGCCGGCCCGGGTCGGGCATCGGCACCATCACCGGGCAGGGCAACGGCCAGGGCGGTCGGGAGCACGGCCAGAAGTGCGACCAGCTGCCCGGCCAGCGCGACATCTCCGACCCGGCGGCCCGCGCCCACGTCGCCGCGGTGTGGGGGGTCGAGCCCGACGAGATCCCCCAGAAGGGCGACCCGATCTTCAAGCAGCTGGAGCTGATGGAGTCCGGGGAGATCCGCGGGGTCATCAACATCTGCTCGAACCCGATGGTGTCCTGGCCCGACGAGGACCGGACCCGCCGGATCCTGACCGGCCTGGACCTCTACACGGTCATCGACATCTTCCCGTCGGAGTCCGCGCTGCTCGCCGACGTGGTGCTGCCGGGCTCGGCGTGGGCTGAGTCCGAGGGCGTGGTGGCGAGCTCCGACGCGCTGGTCTGCAAGATCAACAAGGCGACCGACCCGCCGGGGGAGGCGCGGACCGACATCTGGATCCTGTCCGAGCTCGCCAGACGCCTGGGCCGGGGGCAGTACTTCGACTGGTCGGGCCCGGGGGAGGTCTTCGAGGAGCTGCGGCGCGCCTCGGCGGGCGGTAAGGCCGACTACGCCGGCATCACCTACGAGCGGATCGAGTCCGAGGGGCCGATCGCCTGGCCCTGCCCGACGACCGACCACCCCGGCACCCCGCGGATGTTCACCGACCGGCGCTTCTACTTCGACGACGGGCGGGCGCGGTTCAACGTCGTCGAGTTCGAACCACCGGTGGAGGAGCCGGACGAGGAGTACCCCTACCGCTTCACCACCGGCCGGACCGTGGCCCACTACCTGTCGGGGAACCAGACCCGGCGGTTGGGCTACCTGGTCGACCAGACCCCCAGCCCGTGGGCCGAGCTCCACCCGGAGGCCGCCGCGGCGATCGGCGTGTCCGATGGCGATCCGGTCCGCCTGACCAGCCGGCGCGCGACGGTCGTGGTGCCCGCCCGCGTCGTGACCACGGTCCGGCCCGACACGGTCTTCATGCCCTACCACTGGGCCAAGCCCATGGGGGCGAACCAGCTGACCATCGCCCGGTTCGACCCGCTGAGCTGGATCCCCGCCTTCAAGGGGTCGTCGGTCCGCATCGAGCGGGCCGACGAGCTGCCGCCGGTCCCGAACCCGCCGCTCGCGGTCGGCGGCACGATCAGCCAGACCGCAGGACCTCCGCCAGCAACCGATCCCGTGGGGATCCAGGAGCCCGGTACATGAGCCTCGAACGATCCATCTTCGTCGACCCGTCCCGCTGCATCGGCTGCGGCGCGTGCGTCGCGGCCTGCCGCGAGTGCGACAGCCATCGCGGGAAGTCGATGATGAACCTCGACTTCATCGACCGGGGGACCACCACGGCGGCGCTGCCGACGGTCTGCATGCACTGCGACGACCCCTTCGCCCCGTGCGCGCAGGTGTGCCCGGTCGACGCGATCCTCTCCACCGACGACGGGGTGGTGCACTCCCCCGACGTGTCCCGCTGCATCGGCTGCACCAACTGCGTCCACGCCTGCCCCTGGGGGGTGCCGAAGTTCGATCCGGTCGAGCAGCTCGCCTACAAGTGCAACCTCTGCTACGACCGCACCTCGGTGGGGCTCGGCCCCATGTGCGCGACGGTCTGCCCCTCTGACGCCCTCTACTACGGCACCCGCGAGGAGGTCGAGCGCGACCGGCCGACCCGCAAGGTCATCGACGTGTTCAACTTCGGGAACCAGGAGATCGAGACGGGCAACTGGTACGTCGTCCCCTCCGACGCCCCCGACTGCCTGCCGCTGATCTGATGAGCCGGGCCACCCCCCGCGATCCCGACCTGGTCGCCGAGCGCATCGGCCGGCTGACGACCGACGCGCTCGTGACCCGACGGGGCTACCTGCGGATCCTCGGGATCCTGTCCGGCGGGCTCGCACTCGGCAGCGTGGCGGTGGCGGGTGGTGCGTTCACGCGCCCCACCCAGGGCGCGGAGGAGGAGGTGGTGATCACCGAGGACGCCGACGCGATCCCCGTCGGCGGGTCGGTGCGCTTCGGCTACCCGAGCGATCGCCAGCCCGCGCTGCTGCTGCGGCTCGACGAGGAGACCTGGGTCGCCTACTCGGCGGTCTGCACCCACCTGGCCTGCGAGGTGCTGCCCCGACTCGACGACGACGACCTGTACTGCCCCTGCCACGAGGGCCACTTCGACCCCGCGACCGGCGCGCCGACGGCGGGCCCGCCCGAACGGCCCCTGCCCCAGATCCGCCTCGAGCGGCGCGGCGCCGCGATCGTCGCCGTGGGCGAGGGGGCACTCACGCCCGACGCCCACGACGAGGAGGCCTGAGGCCATGTCCACCGACCCGCGGGCCACACCGCGTCGCCCCATCCGACCGCTGCCGAGCACCCCGGCGGAGGACACCGACCAGGGCCTCCGCACCCAGGTCACCACGCGGATCCTGATCGCGTTGACGATCCTCCTCGGCCAGCTCTGGGCGTTGACCGTCGCCTTGGAGGAGTACCTGCTCGGCCACACCGGCCGGGCGTGGGGGCTGGCCGGGTTCTCGATCGTCTCGTTCCTCGTGGTGCTCGCCCTGGTCCGCCTCGAGCCGCCGCCGCGGGGGTCAGGGCGACCGGGACGCCGGTGAGGCCGTGAGCGACCGGGAGCCCCGCCGGCCAGGCCCGATCGGCGGGGACATGGCGTCGGTGCTGTTGGGCCTGGCTGAGCGCGCCCGGCTGCCCGCGCTGGTCGAGCGGCACTCCTCGGTCTCGGTGCTGGGGTTGTTCGCGTTCGTCAACGGGCTGATCTCGATCGCGATCATGGCCGGGACCGCGCTGGTGACGGGCGCGCCGACGATCTTCCCCTCCCTCGGCCCCACCGCCTTCCTCCTCTTCTACACCCCGACCACGCCGGCGGCGTCGCCGCGGAACACCATCCTCGGCCACCTCGTCGGCGTCCTGGCCGGGTACGGGTCGCTGGTGCTCTTCGGCCTGGCCGCGGCGGAGCCGGCGATGGAGACGGGCGTGACCACCGGGCGGGTGGGCGCGGCGGCGCTGTCGCTCGCGCTGACCAGCGGCGCGATGGTGTGGCTCAAGGTGCCGCACCCGCCTGCCGGGGCGACGACGCTGATCATCTCCCTGGGGATCCTGAGGGAGCCCTGGCAGCTGGTGGTGCTGATGGTCGCCGTGACCCTGCTCGTGGTCCAGGGGTGGGTGATCAACCGCCTGGCCGGCATCGACTACCCGCTGTGGAAGGCTGGGTAGGTGACCGGTGCGGATCCCCTGACCAGCGGCGTGGACGCCGTCGACGCCCTGATCGACGGCGTCCGGGTCGGGGACAACCTGGTCCTGGTCACCGAGGGTGGGCTGGACGGGGATTGGCTGGTCGACGCGTTCGTGGGGGCGTCGGACCCGGCCGCCCTGGTCGTGGCCGACGGCACGGGCCGCCATGCCGGCGCCGCCGCTGCCCGCCGCGTCCTCGCGTGGGCCGAGGCGGCCGGCGCGGCCGGCCGGGAGGTCGAGGCCCCCCGGGCCCGCGAGGAGCTCGTGGCCGCCGATCGCGAGGTCGGCACCGACGCGCGGTTCGTCGTCGACACGCTGACCGCCCTCGCGGATGCCTGGGGCGACCAGGCGGCCCTGGACCTGTTCCTGTGGGCCTGCCCACGGCTGTACCGCCGTCGCAGCATCGCGCTGTGGATCCTCGATGGCGACCGCCACGACGTCGCGTTCCTCCGGCGGTTGACCGACGTCACCCAGGTCGTCGTGCGGGCCCGTCCCCACGACGCCGGCGTGCAGCTCGAGGTGGAGAAGGCGGACGGGCGCGCGCCGTCGGTGCGGGGCCGGACGGTGGAGGGGCGGCTCGCAGCGGGACACCTGGTCGATGCGCAGACCGGCGACGTCGAGCGCAGGCGGCTCGGTGACGTCATCCGCCGCCTGCGGACCGACCGGGGCGTCGGGCAGGCCGAGCTCGCCCGGCGTGTGGGGATCAGCCCGTCGGCGCTGTCCCAGGCCGAGCGCGGCGTGCGGGCCGTGTCCGCGGAGACCCTGGTGCGGCTCTGGGAGGCGATGGGGATCCCGGTGGACCCCGACGACCCGCGCGCGGTCGGCTACGCGATCTCCCGGCGCGGTGAGCGCACCGCCACCTCCCTCGCACCCGGCGCGACCGGCCTGCTGCTGGGCGACCACCCCCGCCAACAGGTCTGGCAGGTGGCGGTCGCACCCCGGGCGGGCGGCCGGGCGCCCCTGTTCGCGGTCAAGGGCGTCGAGGTCATCGCGGTCCGCCGCGGCATCCTCCAGCTCGACCTCGACGGCCGCGGGGAGACCCTCCACGAGGGGGACGCGCTGGTGGCGGACACGGCGGCGGTCACCGCGTGGGCCAACCCCGCGGACACCGAGGCCGAGGCGGTCTGGATCATCGGACGGTGAGCGCCTGCGGCGGGGTTGGGCACCGGTCGTGGGGCCGTTCGGCCCCGTCTCTCACCCGCGGGTCGATGGCGAGGCCCGGGGCGTGAGCACGTCGACCGGCACGCCGAGGTCGGTCGTGACGGCTACTCGACGGTGAGGGTGGCCACCATGCCGGCCTCGCGGTGCCCGGCGATGTCGCAGTAGATCGTGTAGGTGCCGCCGTCGAGGTCGACGGTGCCCGTCGAGGTCTCGCCGGCGGCTGCTGACACGACCAGCTCGTCGCCGGCCTCCTCCACGACCACGTTGTGCTCGAGCGCGCCGTCGTTCTCCAGGGTGACCTCGACCTCGCCGGCGTCAGCGGTGAAGGTGACCTCGCCCTCGTCCGACCGCGAGTCGCCGTCGGCGTAGTAGATGTCGCCCGCGGCGACGGTCACGCCGCCACCGCTGGCCGCACCCACGTCGGAGGTGCTGTCGGACGAAGGGGTGTCGGACGCGGGCTCACCACCGCACCCGGTGAGGAGGAGCAGGGTCGTGGCGAGCGCAGTAAGGGCAGCGCGGTGTGGCATGTCGTCGATCTCCTTTTAGACGAGGAGATCACGATTATAACTAGATGTTCAGTAAGAACACGTCACGATGTCGTCAGATGGCTGATGCACAGCATCGGCTCGACGAGCGGGAGGAGGTCCCGTGCCTCGACCTCGCCGCCGAGCTCCGCGAGGGCGCCCCGCATGAGGCCGAGGTGCACCGAGCAGACGACCTCCTGGTGGTCCTTGGCGAGCCCGAGGAAGGGGCAGCGTCGCAGCAGGACCCTCGGCCCGTCGCCGTCGTCGTCGAGCTCGGGCGCGAACCCGATGTCGTCGAGCAACCGGACCAGCACGTCGAGCGCCGCGGCCGAGTCCACGCGCTCGAACGGCCCCGGCCGGTCGACGAGGTGGCGACCCCACGCCGCACCGGCGTCGCGGGCCGCGGCGGCCGGGTCGTCGGCCACCGCGGAGAGGTAGCCGGTCAGGATGGTGGCGAGGAACTGGTACGCGCCCTCGTCCCCCGCCGCTCCGGTGGCCCGCTCGGTGGGGGTGTACACCAGGCGGGGACGCCCCGGGCGATCCCGGGCCTCCGGTGCGGACACGACCAACCCCGCCTCCTCCAACACGGCGAGGTGCGCGCGGACGGTGTTGGCGTGCAGGCCGACGCGCGTCGCCAGGACCTGCGCATCACCGCCGCCGGGCATCTCGCGGAGCGCCTCCAGCAACCTGGTCCGGGCGGGGCTGGACAGGGCGCGGTGCAACTGCGCCTGGCTGGGCGGGTCCCGATCCATCCCGCGAATATACACGTGAAGTGGCAGAACAATATGCTTCATGGAAGTCGGCCAACGTGAAGCTACACTCCTCGTGGGCGGCCAGCGCCACGCTGGCCGACCCCGTCGTCGCCCGAGAGGAGTTCGTCGTGTCCCAGATGGTGTCGTCCCCCGCCCAGGTGGTCCTGACCCGCGCCGGTCGCGAGCACCTCCGCCAGCGCATCGCGGGCCTCCGCGACGAGGCGGCCGAGGTCGCCGCCCGCCTGAAGGAGGACCACGACCCCCAGGACCTGGCGGAGCGCCAGCGCATCGGCGCGGAGCTGTCGCGCCTCGAGGACGCCCTGCACCGGGCCGTCATCGTCGAGGACGTGGAGGAGGACCCCACCGTGGTGGAGGTCGGCGACGAGGTGGGTGTGGAGATGCCCGACGGTTCGCGGGACGTGTTCTCCATCGTCCACCCCGTCGAGGCCCAGCTCGACGACGACCGGATCTCCTCCGACGCCCCGCTCGCCCAGGCCGTCCTCGGCCACCGGATCGGCGACCGGGTCACGGTGCAGGCCCCCGCGGGTGTCTACGGCGCCACGATCATCGCGCGGCGCCGCCTGAGCTGAGACCGGGCGGGCTCAGGCCCGCCCGATGCGGACCCTCCACACCTCGGGACCCGACTCGAGGCGGTCCCAGGTGAACTGACCGGTGTGCTCGGCCTCGAACTGGTAGTACAGCGGCTTCGGGTCGTGGTCGTTGACCAGGACGAAGCCCTCGCCCTGCGCCAGGTCCTCGTAGGTCGAGAGGATCAGGTCGTGCCGCCGCGCGGGCGGCTCGCTGCGGACGTCGAGCTCGCGGTCGGCCATGTGGTGCTCCTCGGTGGTCGCGGACGGAGGAGCTGAATATACGTCGTACGTTATTTATCTGCCATAGATCTAATAAACTCAGCGTGTGATGGAGACCACGGCCCCCGTCGAGCTCACGACCGAGCAGGTGGAGGTGCGCCTCCACAGCGTCATCGATCCCGAGGTGGGCATCGGCATCGTCGACCTCGGCCTGGTCTACGGCATCGACGTCGATGACGCCGCCGTGGTCGTCACGATGACCATGACCACGCCGGCGTGCCCGCTCGGGGCGTACCTCGAGCGCTCGGTCGAGCACGCGGTGGCCGACCTGGCGGGTCCCCGGCTGATCCAGGTCGACCTGGTGTTCGATCCGCCTGGGTCGCCGGAGCGGATCAGCCCGGCGGGGCGCGTCGCGCTGGGGTGGGCGTGAGCGCGCCCGCGGTGGCCCCGCCCTCCGCGCCACCCCGGGGGGCGCACCGGCCCAGGATGCCGCGGGGACGTCTGCTCCTCCTCGCCGGCGGCGGGCTCGGGCTGCGGGTCGGCCTGTGGACCGGTCTGGCCAGGGCGGGCGTGCACGACGCGGTCGGCCCCGTCGCCCAGCACGGCATCATCATGGCCCTCGGCTTCCTCGGGACGCTGATCGCGCTCGAGCGCGCGGTCGCGCTGCGGGCGGGCTGGAGCTACATCGGCCCCGCGCTGTCGGCTGTGTCGGTCGTCTGGCTGCTGGCGGGGTTGCCCGACGTCGGCGCCGGCATCGCGTTGACCGTCGCGGGGGTGGTGGTCACGGCGGTGTACGCGGTCACCCTCCGACGCCACGTCGAGGGCCACCTCGCCGTCATGGCGGCCGGGGCGATCGCCTGGGTGGTCGCCGCGGGGCTGTGGACGTCCGGCTGGAGCCCGGTGCGGCTGGCCCCGGCGCTGGCGGCCTTCCTGGTCCTCACGATCGTCGGCGAGCGCCTCGAGCTGTCCCGCCTGCGGACGCCGTCCGCCGCCGTCCGCCGACAGCTGCTCGTCGCCGCGGGCACCTTCGGCGTCGGCGCGGCCGGCGCGCTCGCGATCCGGCCGGTCGGGCTCGTCGTCATGGGTGTGGGCCTGCTCGCCCAGACGGCCTGGCTGGTGCGCCACGACGTGGCGCGGGTGACCATCCGGATGTCGGGACTGCCCCGCTTCGCCGCCGCGTGCCTGCTGGGCGGCTACGCGTGGCTCGCGGTCAGCGGCGTGCTGTGGATCGCCGTGGCGCTCGACGCGGGCGGCTGGCTGGTCCACGACGCCGCCCTGCACGCCCTCTTCCTCGGCTTCGTGATGTCGATGGTCATGGGCCACGCCCCGATCATCCTCCCCGCCGTGCTGGGCATCGCCCTCCCCCACCGCGCGGCGGCCTGGGTGCCGCTCGGCCTGCTGCACGCCTCGCTCGCGGTGCGCGTCGGCGCCGACCTGGCCGGATCGGTCTGGCTGCGCGGGTGGGCGGCGCACGGGAACGTCACCGCGCTGCTCGTGTTCGTCGGGCTCGCGGTGGTCACCGCGACGTCGGCGACCCGCGCTGACGGCTACCCTCGTCGGCCGTCGCCGGTCGGCGACGCGTCGCCGGCGGCGACGGTGCGCTGAGCACGCTGCGCACCCGACGAGTGGAGGGACAAGCAGTGGACGAGAAGGTCGAGCCGTTCTTCGACGAGGTGATCCGCCGCAACCCGGGCGAGGTCGAGTTCCACCAGGCGGTCAGGGAGGTCCTCACCTCCATCGGCCCCGTCCTGGCCAAGCACCCCGAGTTCGCCGAGCACAAGATCATCGAGCGGATCTGCGAACCCGAGCGCCAGGTCATCTTCCGCGTCCCCTGGCAGGACGACGCGGGGGAGGTGCAGATCGACCGGGGGTTCCGGGTCGAGTTCAACTCCGCCCTCGGTCCCTACAAGGGCGGGTTGCGCTTCCACCCGTCGGTGAACCTCGGCATCGTGAAGTTCCTCGGCTTCGAGCAGATCTTCAAGAACGCGCTGACGGGCATGCCGATCGGCGGGGCGAAGGGCGGGTCGAACTTCAACCCTCGCGGTCGGTCCGACGACGAGATCATGCGGTTCTGCCAGTCGTTCATGACCGAGCTGTACCGCCACCTGGGCGAGTACACCGACGTCCCTGCAGGCGACATCGGCGTCGGGCAGCGCGAGATCGGCTTCCTGTTCGGCCAGTACAAGCGGATCACGAACCGCTACGAGTCCGGTGTCCTGACCGGCAAGGGCATCCAGTGGGGCGGCGCGCTGGTCCGCACCGAGGCCACCGGGTACGGCACCGCGTTCTTCGCCCAGGAGATGCTGAAGGTCCGCGGCGACTCCCTCGACGGCAAGACCGTCGTCGTCTCCGGCTCCGGGAACGTCGCGGTGTACGCGATCCAGAAGGTCCACCAGCTCGGCGGCACCGTCGTCGCGTGCTCGGACTCCGACGGCGTGGTCCACGACCCGAAGGGCATCGACCTCGAGCTCCTGAGGGAGATCAAGGAGGTCCGCCGCGGCCGCGTGCGCCACTACGCCGAGCAGCGCCCGGACGCCACCTACGTGGCCGGCGGGAACCCGTGGGACATCCCCTGCGACGTGGCGCTGCCCTGCGCCACGCAGAACGAGCTGACCGGCAAGGACGCGGCGACGCTGGTCCGCAACGGCTGCATCGCGGTGGCCGAGGGCGCGAACATGCCGACGACCCCGGAGGGGATGCGCACCTTCGCCGAGGCCGACGTCGCGTTCGGGCCGGGGAAGGCCGCCAACGCGGGCGGCGTCGCCACCTCGGCGCTCGAGATGCAGCAGAACGCCAGCCGCGACGCGTGGTCCTTCGGCCGCACCGAGCAGCGGCTGGCCGAGATCATGGCGGACATCCACGAGCTGTGCTTCGCGACCGCCGAGGAGTACGGCATGCCGGGCAACTACGTGGCCGGCTCCAACATCGCGGGCTTCCAGCGGGTCGCCCAGGCCATGGTGTCCCTGGGCCTGATCTGACGGACCTGATCTGAGCGCGGCGCCGGGCCGTGCCCCTCGGACGTGGGACGGCCCCGGCGCGCTGGCGCCGGGGCCGATCGGGAGGGGACAGGTCCTCCCGACGTCAGGCCGCCGCGTGGTGGTGCTCGGCGTGGTCGTGGTCGGCGTGGTCGTGGTCGACGTGGTCGTGGTCGGCGACGCGCACCCAGGCGGCTGAGTCGAGCAGCTGGACCGCGGCGGGGAACACGTCGTGGTCCTCGCGCCAGATGTGCGCGCGGAGCCGCTCGAGCGCAGCCGGCAGCCCGTCGAGCGCCCCCTCCTCCCCCCTCGCGATCGCGATGAACGCGGTGTCGAGGGCGGCGGGGTCGGCCTCGAGCTCGGCGGTGTGGGCTGCCGCGCCGGCGGCGGCGAGCTCGGGGAACAGCACGCCCTCCTCGCGCTGGGTGTGGGGGGCGAGCAGGCCGACGAGCGCCTGGGCGGTCGACCGGATGGCGGTCGCGACGCCCGACTCTGCGGCGAGGGCGAGGTCGCGGGCGGCGAGGCCGATCGCGACGTGCTCGTCGCTCAGGGTGGCGATGAAGTCGTTGGCGAGGCAACCGCAGTAGTCGCACATGTCAGGACTCCCGGGGGGCGGTGTCGGCGACCGCGACGGTGATCAGGACGACCGCGTCGTCGTTCGCGGCGAGGCCGTGGCGCATCGGGGGGATCGGGGCGAGCGCGCCGGCGTCGAGGACCTGCGGTCCCTCGCCGGACGTCAGCCGCACCTCCCCGCGCAGCACCTGGATGGTGGCGGCGCCTGGGCTCTCGTGGTCGGCCAGCACCGTCCCCGCGGTCAGGGCCAGGAGGGTCTGCTTGAGCGGCGCACCCGCTCCTGGGACGAGCGTCCGCGCGGCTCGGCCCGAGCGAGCGTCGCGGGCCTCCGCGAGCACGGCGTCCACGGCGGCGGGCAGCATGGTCAGGTCAGCGGTTCGGGCGGTGGTCATCAGGTCCTCGATGTGTCGTTCGGGTCGGGCAGGTCGCCGGCGGCGACCTCGTGGGCCAGGTGGCCGTGCAGGAGCGCCTCGATGCCGAGGAGCACCGCCTGGGTCCGGCGCACCTGGGCGCCCGTCATGGGTCGCGCCGCCACCGCGTCGAGCTCGGCCACGGCCAGGCGGACGGTGTCGTGCTCGACGGCGAGCCGCGCCACGACCCGGGGACCGGCCGTGCGCTCGAGCACGGGGAAGAGGGCCAGCTCCTCAGCGCTCGCGTGCGCCAGCACCTCGTCGTGCAGGAACCCCCGCACCTGATCGAGGTGGCTGCGCACCTCCCCTGGCGAGAGCTCGGGGAGCGCAGGCGTCACGACCGCGAGGTCGTCGAGTCGGACGAGGAGCTGGTGATCCATGGCACCGGGGACTATACACGGCTATTCTTGTTTAAACAACAGACTCGTGTACATTGAGGTGGATGGCACTCGCTCCTCCCCCCACCGACGGCATCGGCGACACCGCCCGCGCGCTCGCCCACGAGAGCCGCCAGCGGCTCCTGGCCCTGCTGCGGGAGCGCGATGGCGGGATGGACGCGAGCGAGCTCGCGGTCGGGGTGGACCTGCACGTCAACACGGTCCGGTCCCACCTCGCGGTGCTGGAGGACGCCGGACTGGTCACGCGCGCGACCGAGGCGCGCACCGCGCCCGGCCGGCCCCGGGTCCTCTTCTCCCCCACCGATCCCCCGATCGACGGCGCGGCGCACAGCGGCTACCGGCTGATGGCGGAGATGCTGGCGAGCCACCTGGTCGCCAGCGCAGCGGACCCCGCAGCAGCTGCCGAGGAGGTGGGTCGCCGCTGGGGGCAGCACCTGACCCCGGCCCCGCGGCCGTTCACGACCCCCGATGCCGCCGACGCCCGCGCCACCCTCGTCGACCTGCTCGACCGCGTCGGCTTCGCCCCCGAGGCCGTCGCCGACCCCGTCCCCGCACGCAGCGACGGAGCCATCACGCTCGAGCTGCGCCGCTGCCCCTTCGCCGAGGTCGCCCGCGAGTACCCGGAGGTGGCGTGCTCGCTCCACCTCGGGCTGATGCGCGGCGCGCTCGAGCGGACAGGCGGCGGGGTGACCGTGACCGACCTCCTCCACCCCGCTCCAGGGCGGTGCACCGCACGCCTCGCGCCCCTGCCGCACCCCGCTGACCCGCACGACACGACACCGGAGACCATCCCGTGACCCGCACCCTCACCGGCCACCGCGACCTGCGGCTGGGCATCGGCCCGTTCGCGAGGGTGGCGCCCGCCCTCGTGGTGGCAACCGCCTGGTTCGCCGCCACCGTCGCCGTCGGCCTCCTCGACGTCCGCGTCGGCGGGCGCTGGCTGGTCGTCCACCTGTTCACCCTCGGGGTGCTGACCAACCTGCTGGTGGCGTTCACCCAGCACTTCGCGCGGTCGGTCACGCGCGTCGACGCCGACCTGGGACCCCGCGCCCTCCTGGCGCTGAACCTCGGCGTCGTCGGCGTCCTCGCGGGCATGGTGGCCGGCGCCCCCGCCCTGCTCGCCGGCGGGGCGACCACCGTCGTCGCGATCATCGCCCTCGGACGGGTGCAGCTGTCCCGCATGCGCGCGGCCGCGGTCAGCACCCGCTTCGACTGGCTGGTCGCGACCTACGCCAGGGCCTACGAGGCGCTGGCAGTCGCTGCGGCGCTCGGCGCCGCGATGGGGGCGGGCGCGGTCCCCGGTGCGTGGTACGGGTCGGTCCGGCTGTCCCACCTGCACCTGACCCTGCTCGGGTGGACGGGCCTGGTGGTGATCGCCACGGTCGCGTTCTTCACCCCGGCGATGCTCCGCCTCCGCGCGCCGGAGGGCAGCGAGGCGCGGGCCGCCCGGTCGCTCCGGGCCGGGACCGGGGGCCTGGCGGTCGCTGCGCTGGCCCTGGCCGTGCCCGACGTGGCGGGGGCCGCCGGGACGGCCGTCGACCTGGTCGCCGCCGCCGCCCTGGCGGTCTACGCCTGGCCGGTGGTGGCCGTCACCCGCTCGGTCCTGGCGATGGCACGCGGCGCCCACCCGGCGGCGGCCAAGCCGCTGACCGCGGCGGCGATGCTGTGGTTCTGCGCCGTGGTCGGCACCGACGTCGTCGTGGTGGCGACCGATGCCGTCGCCTGGCAGCCCGCGTTGGGGCTGGCCGTCGGGCTCGGCGTCGGCGTGCAGCTGATCCTCGCCGTGGCCCTCAACCTCCTCCCGTCCCTCCGCGGGCGTGGCTTCGCCGCCCGGGACGCTCTGATCGCCCGCACCGAGCAGCGCACGGCGGTGCGCGCCGTGGCGTTGAACGCCGCGATCGGCGCGATCGTCTTCCAGGCCTCCCCGACGGTGACCCCACCGGCGTGGGTGGCAGCCACGGCGTGGGCGGTCGTCTTGGCGGTGGTCGCCCACGCCGTGCTGCTGGCGGTCCTGCCCGTCGACGCCGACCCGACCGTCGCCCGCTCGAGCGTGGCCCGCCGCTACCGCGGCGCGCAGGCCGACGCCTGACGCCGCCGCCGCCGGTCCCGTCCGACCTGTCAGCTCACGGAGGTCCACCTGTGCCCCCTCCCCACCCGCTCCTCGGCGACGTCGTCCGCCGTGCGGTCCCGGACACCGCACGGGTCCTGATGGACGGCGTCGAGGTCGAGATCGACGTCGACGCGGTCATCGTCGGCGACCTCGTCGTGGTCCGGCCCGGCGCACCGGTCCCGCTGGACGGCATCGTCACCACCGGCCACGCGGCGATCGTCGGCCGCTCCCCGACCGGTCGGTGGATGCCGCTCGAGCGGGGCGTCGGCGACGCGGTCGCCGCAGGGGCCGTGGTCGTCGGCAGCGACCTCGTGGTCCGGATCACCGCGGACGGCGCCGCCTCCCGATCCCGCTAGGCTGCGCCCGCATGGGCGACCCGGCGTGCTGGCTGCACCGGACCTGCGAGGCCTGCGGACGGCTGGTGGAAGAGGGTGAGGGCGAGGACGGCCGCTGCCCCCGGTGCGGTGCCGCCCTGCCGACCGAGCCGGCGGAGGGCTGAGGTCGACAGGAGCCGCGGCACGTCGACCTCAGCGCTCGCCGACCGCTGCCACCTCCGGCTCGTCCCGCAGCGGGAACACGGCCTGGGAGTCCTGCAGCGTGGCGGGTGCGCGCAGGTCAGCCCGTCGGAGGGTCGTCACCCACCGGACGTCGCGGACGTGGCGGGCGACGACCCGCCGGTAGCCGCCGGTGAGGACGCCGACCCGCAGGACGTCCGCGGTCTCGGGCACGGCGACGACGTCGCCGGGGCCGAGTGCGCGGGCCAGGCGGCGGACGCCCCGCAGCCGCTTGGTCGTGCGGCCGGCGCCGTCCAGCGCCGCCTGCCCCTCGCCGGGCTGGGCGGGCAGGCTGATCCGATCGGGACCGGCGTGGCCGCGCACCACCCACCCGGCGACGGGTCCGGGGGCCGGGCGGGGCGCCGGGGGGTCGGGCCAGACGTAGTCGAGGTCCGCCGGCGCGTCGGGGAACGCCGTCGCGTAGCGCGCCGGGTCCTTGCGACGCAGGGCCGCGCGGTGGGAGCGGTGCACGTCGTCCCGACCCCACCACGGCGGGAGCGCCCCGGCCGCGGCGAGGTCGCGCTGGGCGCCTGGCCGGTGGGGGTGGACGAACTCGGCGATCAGCGGCCCGGTCGTGTCGGCGTGGCCGCGGCCGGTCCACTCCTCGACGACCGCCATCCCGTAGGCGACCAACGCCGGGGTGTGGCCCTGCCACATCGTCACCGCGGGGTGGGCCGCCCAGCCGTAGCCGTCGAGGTGGAGGGCGCGGAGGATCTGCAGGGCCTCGACGCGCTGCTTGCCGAGCCGGCGGTCGTCGAGGACGGCGGCCGAGCCGGCGAAGTCGGGGAGCGGGACGAACGTCTGCACCCCCTCCCCCTACCCCGGTGGCGGACCTCGGTCAGCGGCGCCCGGCGATCACCAGGGCGGCGCCCAGCAGCCCGACGTTCTTGTAGAAGTTGATCCGGTTGGCGCCGCGCTGGGCCGGGTCGTCCATCTCCCAGTAGCGGTGCGCGGCCAGCGTGGTCGGCACCAGCGATGTCGCCAGGCCGAGACCCGCCAGCCGGCTCATGCGCCCCGTCGCGATCGCGAGGCCACCCGCCACCATGGCCGCGCCGTTCGCCCGGACGGCGAGCTCGGGGTCGGGCACGCCGAGGTCGGCGGCGAGCTGCACCCGGCCCCCGGGCTCGCGGGCCGCCGCCCAGCCGAGCACGACGAACGGCGCCGCGAGCGCGACCCGGCCGAGCGCTTCGACGGCCCCGCTCACGTCGCGATGTCCGGGTACGGCAGGGACATGTGGGCCAGCGCGGCCCCGTAGGCCTTCTGGAACTCGAGGGGCTCGCTCGCGGACCGCTCGTACATCGCGATGAACAGGGTGAGGGTCAGGAACGGGTGGGCGCCCATCTCGAACAGGGCCACGTAGTCGTGGTCGGCCAGGGCCCGCCGCTCGTCCTCGGTGAACGCGAGCCAGGTCGACGCCTCCCCCGCGTGGCAGTTGAGCAGCCGGTTGGCCTCCTCGGCCTCCCACCACTCGACGAACGCCCCGCGCTCGTCGAGGTACCGCTCGACCCACTCGGGGTCCCGGTCGACGGTGAACAGGAACTTGTTGACGAGGTACTTGCTCATCCCTTCGCCCCCTCCGGGTACCAGGTGAAGTACGCCTCCATCGTGTGGAAGAGGTCCAGGGTGTCCACGTGGTCCGCGGCCACACCATCACCCGCGACGCCCATCATCAGCATGAAGTCCATGAACCCGTGCGTGGCGTTGCCGGGGGCGTGGAGGCTGTCGAGGGACACGTTCGCCAGGCAGTCGGTGACGTCGCCGGTCGCGATCCACTCCACGGCCCGCCGGTCGAAGTCCGGGTCGGGGCCGTGCGGTCCGAACTGGCGAGGCCCGCCGAGCTCGAGCGACAGGTGCCCGGTGCCGATGATGGCCACCCGCAGGTCGCTCGGCCAGGACTCGACCAGGGTGCGGATCTGACGCCCGAGGTCGACGAAGCGCCAGGGCTGGGGCAGCGGCGGGGCGAAGATGTTGGTGTAGATCGGGACGATCGGCAGGTCCGCCTCGGGCCGCAGCGTGATGATCGGGCAGGTGATCGAGTGGTCGATCCGCAGCTCGTTGCTGAAGGCCAGGTCGAAGCCGGCGTCGATGCCCCCTCGGAGGATGTGGGCGCTGAGCTCCTCGTGGCCACCCAGGACCATCCGCGGCAGGCCGAACTCGCGCTCCTCGTTGTAGAAGTTCGCGTCGTAGAAGGGGGCCTTGCCGACCAGGAACTGCGGCATGTTGTCGAGCCACAGCTGGTGGAAGTGGTCGCTGCCGACCATCACCAGCACGTCGGGTCTGGCCCGGGTCAGCGTCTCGCGGAACGCGAGGATCTTCTCCACCCACTCGTCGGCGAACGGCGGCCGGTCGGCACCCTCCGAGGTGCTCGCCCGGTAGTAGAAGGGGTGGTGGGTCGAGGCGATGACCGCTGCGACGGTGGCCATGGATCGGCTCCTAGCTCCCTGGCGGGACGAACGTGGTGTGGTCGTGGACGTGCAGGTACACGTCGCGGGCGATCGGCCGGCGGTGCTCCTCCGCGAGCTGCCCGAGCAGGCCGGCGGCGCGGGCGAGCAGGGCGAAGCCGCGGAGCAGCTCGACCGGCAGGTCGAGGTCTGCGAGCGCCGCACCGCAGACCCCGGCCCCGTTGAGGGGGAGGGTGCGGCCGAGCACCTCGGGGTGGACCCGCCCGATGGCGGCGAAGAGGGAGAGGTGCGGGCCGACGAGGTCGCACTCGGCGGCGATGCGGTACAGCGCGGGGACACGGGGGTCGGTCTCGTGGGTGGGGTGGCCGAGCCCCGGGACGTAGCGGCCGGCTGCCTTGGTCTCGGTGACCACGTCGAGGGCGAGGGCGTCCCACCCGTCGTCGTCGGTCGGCAGGTCGCCGTCGTGGCCGGTGACGACCCGGTTGAGGAACTGCCCGCAGTCCTCGGTCACGCCGAGGAACCGGGACCCGCCGCCGAGCAGGCCGGCGGCCATCGCGCCCTGGATCGAGTCCGGTGCGCTCAGGTAGGTGAGGCGGGCGGCGAGGGCCGTCGGGACGTAGCCGTGGTCGACGAGCGTCAACAGGGCGGCCTCGAACAGCCGGACCTGCTGGGGGGTGGGTCGGCGGAGCGTGACGAGCCAGTACGCGAGCTCGCCGAAGCCGACCTGACCCATCAGGTCGTCGGCGAGGTCCAGCCCGAGCAGGGAGATCGAGGTCGCGTCGGAGGTGCCGAGCGACGTCGGGTAGGACGGGGTCGGGTCGGAGGGGGGGGGGTCGCTCACCGGTCGCCCCGCTCGTCGCCTGCCGCGTCGCCTGCGCGCAGCCAGGCGCGGATCTCGTCGGTGTGCTCGCCGATCTCCGGCGGCCGTCGGCGGTAGGTCGGCGTGGTCGCGGTCAGGGTGATCGGGTTGCGGATCGAGGGGATGGCGTCCCCTCCCTCCCCCACCTCGACGACCGGGTCGAGGCCGAGCTCGGTGGCGAAGGCAACCCCCTCGGCGACGGTGTTGACCGGCCCGCCGGGCAGGCCGGCGGCGCGGAAGGCGTCGAACCACTCGCTGCTGGTCCGGGTGCGGAGGACCTCGACGAGGAGTGGCTCCAGCTCCGCGCGGTTGGCGGTGCGGTCCTGGTTGGAGGCGAAGCGGGGGTCGTCGACCAGGTCCGGCAGGCCGAGGACCTCGCAGAGAGTGGCGAACTGCCCGTCATTGCCGGCGATCACGATGATCTCGCCGTCCGCGGTCGGGAGGGGCTCGTAGGGGAACAGCGACGGGTGGGCGTTGCCCATCCGGTGGGGCACCACGCCGCCGGCGACCACCGCGCTCGAGTGGTTGACCAGCCCGCTGAGGGCCGAGCTGAGGAGGTTCACCTCGATGCGGTCGCCGAGCCCGGTCGTCGCGCGGTTGTGCAGCGCCGAGAGGATCCCGATCGTCGCGTGCATCCCCGCCATCACGTCGAAGACGCTGATCCCGGCGCGGTAGGCCGGACCGTCCGGCGATCCGGTCAGGCTCATCAGGCCTGAGATGCCCTGCACCATCAGGTCGTAGCCGGGGAGGCTGGCGCCCTCGCCCGCGCCGAAGCCCGTGATCGAGGCGTACACCAGCCCGGGGTTGTCCGCGCTGACGGTGGCGTGGTCGAGGCCGAACCGCTCGAGGCCGCCGGGGCGGAAGTTCTCGATCATCACGTCCGCGCGGCGCGCGAGCGCCTGGGCGTCGGCCAGGTCGTCGGGGTCCTTCAGGTCCAGGGCGATCGAGCGCTTGTTGCGGTTGATGCCGAGGTAGTAGGTCGACACGCCGTCGCGGACCGGCGGCATCCAGGTGCGGGTGTCATCGCCCCGGGGGCTCTCGACCTTGATCACGTCCGCGCCGAGGTCGGCGAGGAGCATGGTGGCGTACGGCCCGGCCAGGATCCGGGAGAAGTCCGCCACGACGAGGCCGTCGAGGGGCCCGGTGCCCGACCTGGTCGCCGTGGCCGTCTGCTCGTCCATGCGCGTCGATCCCCTGTCGTCCGTAGAGCGGACATCCGTCCGTTCAGTGGAGGGTGACGATGCACATCGGTGTTGTCAAGCCCTGGTCAGCCAGGTGGGACGCGCTCGACCAGCGGCACGCGGGCGAGCTGGGCGAAGTCCGCGCTGACCGCCGAGGCAGCGGACAGCAGGCGCGGGACGTGCTCGGCGACCAGGGTCTCGACGGAGGTCTCGGCGGCGTGGGTGGTGACGTTCATCGCGGCGACGACCCGCCCCTCCCCGTCGCGCAGGGGCGCCGCCGCCGAGCGGATGCCGTAGGCGAGGTCCTCGTCGGACATCGACCACCCCCGCGCGCGGACCTCGCGGAGCACCGCGTCCCGCTCGACGGCATCCGGGGTCCAGCGCGGCTCGATGCCGGAGCGGCTGGGCTGGGCCAGCACCGCCTCGACCTCGTCGGGCTCGAGCGCGGCCAGCAGCACCTTGCCGAGCGAGGTCTGCAGGGCCGGGAAGCGGGTGCCGATCGCGACCCGCAGCGTGATGATCTTCGGCACGGCGACGCGCGCGACGTAGACGATGTCGGACCCGTCGAGCTGTGCGATGGAGGTCGACTCGCGGGTCTGGGCGACCAGCGACTCCATGTGGGGGCGTGCGATCTCCCACAGCCCGAGGGACTGCACGAACGCGAGGCCGAGGTCGAGGACCCGGGGTGTGAGGGTGAACCGCCCGTCGGCGCTGCGGACGTAGCCGAGGTGCTCGAGGGTCAGGAGGATCCGCCTGGCCGTCGGGCGGGCGAGCCCCGTCGCGGTCGCGACCTCGGTGAGGCTCATCTCCGGCCGCGTGCGGTCGAAGGCGCGGATGACGTCGAGCCCGCGGGCGATCGCCTCGACGAAGTCGGGGCCGGCCTCCTCTCGCGACACGTCGTCCTCCTGGGTCCGGGAGGTGATGACGATAGGGCAGATCGCCTCGAGAGATGTGGCACCCAGGTGTTGACAGGGCCGGTCTGCGCCGTCATCGTGACGAGATCGGACGTATGTCCGCTGAGCGGACACTTGATGAGCGATCACGGTGCGCCGTGAGCGATGGGAGGAGCCGAGGATGGGTGGACCCGCGACGGATGGGAGCGCCGGCGCCGTGGTGCTGCGCGGCGGCACGGTGCTGGTGATGGACGCCGACCGGACGGTGCTCGAGGGCGCCGACGTGCTGATCGAGGGCGACCGGATCACCGGCGTCGGACCCTCGCTCGAGGCACCGGAGGGCGCCCGTGAGATCGACGCGTCCGGCGGGATCGTCATGCCCGGCATGATCGACACGCACCGCCACATGTGGCAGACGGCGATGCGCGGCTACGGCGCCGACTGGACCTTGACGCAGTACTTCGTCTGGTACTACCTCGAGCACGGCAAGGCCTTCCGGCCCGAGGACGTCTACGCCGGCAACCTGCTGAGCGCGCTCGAGTCGATCGACGCCGGGGTGACCACGACTGTGGACTGGTCCCACGGGCTGCAGACGACCGACCACGCCGAGGCCGCGGTCGACGCGCTCGAGGCCGTGCCCGGCCGGTTCGTGCTGGCCTACGGGAACATCCAGCAGGGGCCGTGGGAGTGGGCCACCGATCCGGCCTTCCGCGACTTCGTGGCCCGAAGGATCGACGGTGGGGGCCTCTACGGCTTCCAGATGGCCTTCGACGTGACCGGCGACCCGGAGTTCCCCGAGCGCGCCGCCTTCGAGGTGGCCCGGGAGCTCGACGTGGCGGTCACGACCCACGCCGGCGTGTGGGGCGCGACGAACGACGACGGCATCCGCCTGATGCACGAGCACGGGTTCATGGGCCCGAAGAACATCTACGTGCACGCGGCGACCCTCACCGCCGACTCCTACAACCGGATCGCGGCCACCGGCGGCAACGTCTCGGTGTCGACGGAGTCCGAGCAGTCCGCCGGCCAGGGCTACCCCCCGACGTGGGTGCTGCGGAACCACGACATACCGGTCTCGCTGTCGATGGACACGAGCGTGTGGTGGAGCGGGGACCTGTTCAGCGCGATGCGGACCACGCTCGGGGCGGACCGCTGCCGGGAACACCTCGAGGCCCACGCCAAGGCCGAGACCATCACGAACTGCCACCTCCGCGCCGACCAGGTCGTGGAGTGGGCCACGCTCGGCGGGGCGAGGGCGCTGGGCGTCGACGACGAGCTCGGCAGCCTCGAGGTCGGCAAGCTCGCCGACGTCGTGCTGATCAAGAACGACCGCTCGCCGGTGATGTTCCCGATCATCAACCCCTACGGGCACGTCGCCTTCCAGGCACAACGCGGTGACGTCCACACGGTGATCGTCGGCGGACGGGTCGTGAAGCAGGACCACGAGCTGGTCGACGCCGACCTCCGCCGGGCCCGCGAGCTGGTCGGCCAGACCGTCGACCACCTCCGGACGTCGATGGGCGAGGAGGCCTGGCTGGCCGGGATGCACCCGGAGGTCCCCGAGACCACGCTCCTCGACAACCCCTACACCTACACCGAGTACAAGTCGGCCTCGACCCACGGCCGCTGAGCGGGGCGGACGGCGCGTCGGCCGGCGGGGGGAGCCGGCCGGCGCGTCCTGCTGCCGGAGGGGGTGGGCCGGCCTCGCTCGCCTATGCGAGCACGAGCCGGGAGACGACCTCGGTCATGATCTCGTTGGTCCCGCCGCCGATGCCGAGGATGCGGCTGTCGCGGTAGTGCCGCTCGACCTCGGACTCGCGCATGTAGCCCATGCCGCCGTGCAGCTGCACCGCGTCGTCGACCACGCGGTCGCAGGCGAAGACGGCGGTGTTCTTCGCCATCGCCACCTCGCGGATGACGTCGTCGCCCGCCAGCCACCGGTCGATGACGGCGCGGACGTAGGTGCGGGCGACGTCGGTCTGGCGGACCATCTCGGCGATGCGGTGCCGGACGACCTGTCGGCTGGCGATCGGCCGGCCGAAGGTCTCGCGCTGCCTCGCGTGGGCGATCGCGAGCTCCACGCACCGCTCGGCGGTGGCGTAGGCCTGGACGGCGAGGCTGAGCCGCTCGGCGGCGAACTGCTGCATGATCTGACCGAACCCGCTCCCCTCGGCGCCGATCAGGTTCGCCGCCGGGACCCGGACCTCGTCGAAGGAGATCTCCCCGGTGTCCGAGCACCACCACCCCATCTTCTTCAGCGGCGCTGACACGGTGACGCCGGGCCGGTCGCGCTCGACGAGGAGGAGGGAGACGCCGCCGGGGCCGTCCCCACCGGTGCGGACCGCGGTGGTGAGGAAGTCCGCCCGGGTCGCGGAGGTGATGAACGTCTTCGTGCCGGTGACCACGTAGTCGTCGCCGTCGCGGATCGCCCGGGTGCGGATGCCTGCGACGTCCGATCCCGCGCCGGGCTCGGTGATGGCCAGGGACGAGATCGCCTCGCCGGCGAGCACCGGTCGGGCGACGCGCGCGATCAGGTCGGGATCGCCGGCCTCGACCAGGTGCGGCAGCCCGATGCCGTGCGTGAACAGCCCCGCGATCAGGCCGGAGGACCCGCCGGCCAGGATCATCTCCTCGGCGACCACCCAGGTGTCGACCGGCGTGCCGCCGGCACCGCCGACCGCCTCACCGAACCCGATCCCGAGCAGGCCGGCCGCCGCGGCGCGGGCGTGGAGGGACAGCGGCAGGGCCCCCTCCTCCTCCCAGGTGGTGAGGTGGGGGAGGATCTCGCGCTCGGTGAAGCGTCGGGTGGTCTCGCGCAGGGCGCGGCGTTCGGGGGTGTCCCAGTCGGGGTGGCGCATTCTTGTACGATACCGTTCCAGATGGATGACCGACCAGCGCAGCGCGTGTACGGGGGCGTCGACGCCGACGAGCGCCACGCACGCCGCCGCGGCCAGCTGCTGGCGGCGGGGCTCGAGCGGTTCGCCGCCGACGGCTGGGCCGACGCCACCGTCGCGGGGATCTGCGAGACCGCCGGGCTCAGCCGGCGCTACTTCTACGAGCACGCCGCGGACCGCGAGGCGCTGTTCCTCGCCGTGGTCGACCACGTCGCCGACGAGGTGGAGGGGGTCATCCGCGCCGCGGCGGCCACACCGGACGTGGTGCCCGTGGACCGTGCCCGGCTGGTGCTCGAGGCGCTCGCCGCCCACTTCGCCGCCGATCCCCGGACCATCCGGGTCGCGCTGGTGGAGTCCCTCGCCACCCCGGCGTTCCGGGCTCGGCGTCGCGAGCTGCTGGCGCGCTTCAGCGATCTCGCGGTCCGGCTGATGGCGGCCCTGCGCGAGGACGCCCCCGGCCGTGCGGTGCCGGACCCGGCCGCGGCCCGGATCACCGGTGCCCTGCTGACCGGCGGGCTGGTGGAGCTGCTGATCGCGTGGGCCACCGACGGCACACCGCGCGTGGCCCCGGACGAGCTGATCGACCACATCGTGGACCTCGCGACGGCGGCGGCCCGGCTGTGAGCGCTGGCGACGCCCCCGGTCAGGTGTGTCGGTACACCCGTCAGGATGACGGGCATACCGACACACCAATCGGGGACCGGACACCGGTGATCGTCGGGGTGGGAGAGGTCGTCGGACCGCGGTCCTCCTCCCCCGACACCGCGGTCGAGCCGATGGACCTGATCCTGGCCGCGGTGCGGGAGGCCGCCGCGGACTGCGGCGTGGCCGACCCGGCCGGCGTGCTCCGGGCCGTCGATGCCGTCCACGCCGTCCGGACGACCAGCTGGTCCTACGCCACGGCGGCGGCGACGCTCGCCGCGCGCGTCGGCGCGACCCCCCGCCACACCGCGGACACCACCGTGGGCGGCCACTGGCCGGCGCGCCTGCTCGACGACGCGGCCGCCAGGCTCGCCGCGGGGGAGTCCGACGTCGCGCTCGTCGTCGGGGGCGAGGCGCAGGCGACCGTGACGGCTCTCGCGAAGGCGGGTATCGACCCCGTGGCCGACCTCGGCTGGTCGCGCGAGCCGGGGGGTCCGCCGGCGTTCGACCCCGAGGAGCTCGGCACCGCGGCGATGCGCGACAGCGGGGTGGTGCTGCCGACCCGGGTGTACCCGCTGTTCCAGCAGGCGCTCGACGCGGTGGACGGGCTCCCTCCCGCGCGGGCGGCGGCACGCGCGGCCGCGACGTTCGCCCGGTTGACCGAGGTCGCGGCGGTCAACCCGATCGCCTGGGACCCGCGGGTGCGGAGCGCCGAGGACGTCGGCACCCCCCGGCCGGACAACCGGATGATCTGCGAGCCGTACCCGAAGGCCCTCAACGCGATGCCCCACGTCGACCAGGCGGCCGCGGTGCTGGTCATGTCGGCCGCAGCCGCCCGCGCCCGCGGGATCGCCGAGGACCGGTGGGTGCACGTCCGCGGCGGGGCCGGGGCCACGGACTCCGCCGACGTGCTGGCCCGTCCGTCCTTCGCCCGGTCGGGGGCCCTCGCGACCGCGTTCGACCGCGCGCTCGACCGGGCCGAGGTGGATGCCGCCGACCTTGACCTGGTCGACGTCTACAGCTGCTTCCCGGTCGTCCCCCTGCTGGTCGCCCACCACCTCGGGGCCGGCGACCGCGTGCTCAGCGCGACCGGCGGGCACGCCGCGTTCGGCGGACCGCTGTCCAGCTACTCCCTCCACGCGATCGCGGCGGTGACCCGACAGCTGCGGGAGGGACGGGCCCGCACCGCCGCGGTCCACGCGAACGGCGGCTACCTGACCCACCAGCACGTCGTGGTCCTGTCTCGGCGGCCGGCGCGTGCCCACGCGGGGGACCCCGATCCGGTTGGGGTCGACGCCGACGGCGTCCCGCCGTTCGTCGACGCCCGCGATCTGGTCGCCGGGGCCGGCGGCCCGGTGCCGGCCACGATCGAGACCTGGACCGTGGAGCACAGCCGCGACGGCGGGCCGGCGACGGCGATCGTGGTGGCGCGGACCCGCGACGGCGTGCGCACCGCCGCGACGACCGCACCGGGGGACGTCGCCGCGGCCGCCGCGCTGTCCCGCGATGCGCTCGGCGACGACCTCACGACCCACATCGGCCGCCCCGTCCGCCTGGTGCCCGCCGGCGACGGGGTCGCCGTCGACCCCTCCCCCACCGCACAGGAGCGCACATGACCGCCGCCACCGCCCCCGTCCTGGTCGACCGCATCGACCGGACCGTCGTCGTCACCCTCAACCGCCCGGAGGCGCGGAACGCCGTGGACACCGCGGTCGCCCGGTCGGTCGGCGCCGCGCTGGCAGACGCCGACGCCGACCCGGACGTGTGGTGCGTGGTCCTGACCGGCGCCGGCGACCGGTCCTTCTGCGCGGGCGCTGACCTGAAGGCGCTGGGACGCGGGGAGCTGCCGATCGACCCCGAGCACCCCGAGCGCGGGTTCGCCGGCTACGTCTCCCACGCCGTCTCGGTGCCGACGATCGCGGCGGTGAACGGGACCGCGCTGGGCGGGGGGACCGAGCTGGCGCTCGCGAGCGACCTGGTCGTGGCCGCGGAGGGCGCCACGTTCGGGCTGCCCGAGGTCAGCCGCGGCATCATCGCCGCCGCCGGCGGGGCGCTGCGCCTGCCCGAGCAGATGCCCCGGAAGGTGGCGATGCGCATGGTCCTGACCGGCCAGCCGATCTCGGCGGAGGAGGCCGCCCGCTGGGGGCTGGTCAACGAGGTGGTCCCGGCGGCGGAGCTGCGCGACGCCGCCCTCGCCCTGGCAGCCCAGATCTGCGCGAACGCCCCGCTCGCGGTGCAGGCCAGCAAGCGGCTCGCGGTCGGGATCGTCGACGGCGGTGTGCCCGCCGAGGCCGAGGCGTGGGGACGCAACCAGTCCGAGGTCGAGGCCGTCGCGGGCACCGCGGATGCGATGGAGGGGATCACCGCCTTCGTCGAGAAGCGCGTGCCGGTGTGGCAGGGGCGCTGAGTCGCGTCGAGCGGTCAGGCCCCGCGCGGCTGCCGCCGGCCGCCGGCCCAGCAGATCGCGGTCAGGACCGCCACGATCCCCGCGACGGCGACGAAGGCGACCTCCGGGGAGGCCACCTCGGCGACGCCGCTGCTGATGGCCGCCCCGACCGGTCGTGACCCGAGGAAGGCGATGGACCACAGGGCCATGACCCTTCCGCGGAGGCTCTCGGGCACCCGCTCGTAGATGCGGGTGGTCGAGCCCGTCAACGACCAGCAGAACCCGACGCCGGCGATCGCCAACCCGAGGACCGCGACGGCGACCGTCGGCGCGAGTCCGGTGAGCAGCATCCCGCCACCGAGCAGGCAGAGGCCCCAGCCCAGGACGTGGTCGGTGCCCGACCGGCGGGTGATCGGCGTGATGCCGAAGTAGCCGAGGGCCGCGCCCACGCCGAAGGCGCTGGCGAACAGGCCGACCAGGCTCTCCCCCTGCCCGAACCCCGCGGACAGCTCGGGGGTGAGCGTCACCACGGGGTCCGCGCCCAAGCCGATGGCCAGCACCGCGGTCAGGAGCAGCGCGACGGTCACGTCCCCGCGCACGTAGGCGAAGCCGGCGCGAACCGTCCCGTCGGCCTTGCTGGCCCGCTCGGCGGGGCGCTCGAGCGGCAGCCGCAGGATCACCCAGGCGAACACGAGGTTGGCGACCGCCGTGAACCCGAAGGCGACGGCGGGACCCGCGGCGACCAGCAGCAACGTGCCCAGCACCGGGCCGCCGGCACGGGCGACCGTGGGCGGCAACCCGTTGAGGGCGACCGCGGCGGTCAGCTCCGACGGCCGCACCAGGGTGGGCAACAGCGCCTGCTGTGCGGGTCCGCCCACCACGAAGCCCATGCCGACCACCGCCGATGCGGCGATCACGACCCACGCGCCGGGCAACCCCTCGACCCCCACCGCGGCCACCGTGCCCGCGAGGCCGGTCGCCGCGAGGGCGATCAGCAGGCGGCCCAACAGCAGCTGCCCCTTCGGCCCGCGCCGATCCGCCTGCGCGCCGCTGATCGGGGCGAACGCGACCTGCGGCAGGAACAGGGCGATGCTCACCGCCCCGACCGCGAGGGTCGACCGGGAGATGTCCCAGACGATGATCGCGGCGACGATGTTGAAGACCCACACGCCGGCGGTCGACAGCAGCTTGCCGAAGAAGTACGCCCCGAAGACGCGGTCTGAGAGGAGCCCGGTCGTGCTGCGCGCGGGCGCGTGCGCAGCTGCAGGACCGGCGTCGACCCCGGTCGCGCTCACCGTGGCGACCCCTCCCCGGCTCCGAGGGCGTCGAAGGACTCGTGGAGGCGCTCGAGGAGCGTGGCGAGGGCGCCGACGTCCGCGGGGTCCCACCCGTCGGTGACCTCCGCGAGCACGGTGCGCCTGGCCTCGGTGACCGCCGCCAGGGTGGCGCGCCCCGCCGCGGTGAGCCCCACGCGCGTCCGCCTGCGGTCAGCCGAGCAGGCGCGCCGCTCGACCTCGCCGCGCTCGACGACCCGATCGACGAACCGGCTGGCGGTCGAGGGGTCGATGACGAGCGCCTCGGCGATGTCCCCGATCGTGGGGTCGGTGTCGCCGGCCCGCTCCACCGCCCGCAGCACCCGGACGGTGGTCAGCTCGACCCGGGCGGGCAGCAGCTCCCTGATCCGCCGGCGGTAGGCAGGACGGTTGACCAGGCTGCGGATGGCCAGCAGCGCGGGGTCGAGGCGGTCCAGCTCCGGCGCCAGGTCTGCGCTGCCGCCGTGGGACGTCGGCATGTGTGTGCAGCATACATATGTATGCCGGACGTGCAGTCGCCCGGACGGGCGCCCGGCGGGTCAGACGCGGTACCCCTCGAGGAGCAGGGTGGCGATCTGCTCGGCGACCTCCTCGATGGTGAGCGAGCCGCGCGGGTCGAACCAGCGGTACGCCCAGATCGACGCGCCGAGCAGCGTGTTCGTCGCCACCGCCGGGTTGACCTCGGTGAACTCCCCCGCCTCGACCCCGTCGATGTAGATCTGGCGCACCAGGCGGGTGTACTCCCGCTCCCGCTGGCGGATCGCCTGCTCCCGCTCCGCCGACAGCAACCCCCGCTCGTTGTAGAACACGGTGTTCGCATCGATGTTCTCGAGGATCACCCGCGTGTTCTCCGCCAGCAGGTCGTGCATCTTCTCCGTCGGCGACCGATCGGTCTCCGCGATCGCCGTCATCCGCTCGAGCGCCCCGTCCACGATCTCGTCCACGATCGCGAAGAGGATGTCCTCCTTGGACTTGAAGTAGTAGTAGATCGCCGGCTTGGTGAACCCGATCCGGTCGGCGATGTCGTCCAGGGAGGTGGCGTGGTAGCCCTTCTCGCGGAACAGGGCCGTCGACACGTCGATGATCTGGGCCTTGCGCCCGGTCCGCTTGCGGCGGTCGACCTTGCCGTCGGTCGCCGTGGTCGTCGTGGTCATCTCAGCGCACTCCATCCCGGTCGCCCCACCCGAACTCGATCCCGGTGAGTATCACCTCGCGGGTCTGCCGCGGGTCGATGATGTCATCGACGTAGGTGTGCGCGGCGGATTCCCAGGGAGCGGACTCGTCGATCCACTCCTGGGTCAGCTCCGCCTCGAGCGCCTCGCGCGCCGCACGCCCACCCTCGGCCTCCGCCGCCTCGAGACGCCGGCGGTTGACCGTGACCACGCCGGTGTCCGGCGCCATGAACCCGAGCTCGGCGGTCGGCCAGCACACGAGCAGGTCCGGCAGGGTCGGTCGGCCGCCCATCGCGTAGTGCCCGCCACCGAACGCCTTGCGGATCACCACGGCGACGTGGGGCACCTTGGTCCGGGCCAGGCGGGCGACGAGGCGCTCGTACCACTGCACGATGCCCTGGCGCTCGGCCTGGATGCCGATCATCAGGCCGGGGACGTCCTGCAGGAACACCAGCGGGATGTTGAAGGTGTCGCAGAGGTCGATGAAGCCGTGGGACTTCTCGAGGGCCCGCGCGTCGAGGGCTCCTGCGCCGTGCCGGGGGTTGTTGGCGATGACCCCGACCACCTGTCCCGCCATGCGGGCGAAGGCGGTGATGACGGCGCGGCCCGCCTCCGGGCGCCACGGCAGGAACGTGTCCGCGTCGACGATGGCGTCGATCACGTCGTGCATGTCGTAGGCCTGCTTGGGGTTCGACGGCACCACGTCGAGGAGGGACTCGGCGGGGAGGCGCGGCTCGACCGCCGGCGCGCGCGGCGCGGGCCGTGACGCGTTGCTCGGCAGGTAGGAGAGGTAGGCGGCGATCGCGTCGAAGGCCTCGGCCTCGGTCGGCACGACGAGGTGGGCGGTGCCGATCTCCTGGGCGTGCTCGGGGCCGCCGAGCTCCTGGTCGGTCACCTTCTCCCCGATCGCCGACTCCACCACGGACGGACCCGACAGGGCGATGGACGAGGACTCGGTCATCACGACGATGTGGGCCGTGCCGGCGTGCAGCGCGGAGTCGCCATACCCCGGCCCCAGGACCGCGGCGATGCGGGGGATGGCGGGGTAGCCCTCCGGGGTCTGGAGGAAGCTCGAGAAGTCGAAGGGGAGCCCGGAGAACCGCCACCCCATCACGTCGGGGATCCGGCCGCCGTCGGCGTCGCACAGGAGGACGAGCGGCAGGCCCTTCCGGGCCGCGAACTCCGCGATGCGGCCTTGCTTGCGCATGCTGATCGGAGCGGTGGTCCCCGCCAGCACGGTGGCGTCGATGCCGATGAGGCACACCTTCCGACCGTCGATGCGGCCGAAGCCCGTGACGCAGCCGTCGCCCGGGATGGGCCGCTCCAGGCGCCGCTCCGGTTCGGCGAGCATGCCGATCTCGTAGAAGGAGCCCTCGTCGAGGACGCCGTCGATGCGCTCGCGGACCGTCAGCCGGCCGTTGTCGTGTTGGCGCTGCACCCGCTCGGGGCCACCCATGGCGAGGGCGATCTCGCGGCGCGCCTCGAGCTGGGCGAGCCGCTCCTCCATGGTCGGGGGCGTCGGTCGGTCCACGGTGCTCACCTGTCGCTGAACGTGGGCTGGCGACGCTCCTTGAACGCGGCCACCCCCTCGCGCTGGTCGTCGGTGCTGTGCAGCAGGGCGGTCGCCTCGAGGGAGTAGTCGTACCCCTCACCCGACCCGCGGTTGAGGATCGCCTTGGCCACCCGGAGGGCGGTGGCCGGGCGGGACGCGACCTCCGCAGCCATCCGCAGCGCCTCGTCGAGGTGCTGGCCCTCGGGGGCGATCGTGGTGACGAGGCCCGCCAGGCGCGCGTCCTCGGCGTCCAGGCGCGCACCGGTGAAGATCATCTGCTTCAACCAGTGGAGGTTGGTGTTCGCGTGGCCGCGGACCACGCCGAGGCCGGGCATCAGCCCGACGGCGGCCTCGGGCGTGCCGAAGCGGGCCGTGGTGTCGCAGACGACGAGGTCGGTCACCATGGTCAGCTCGCAGCCGCCCCCGAGCGCGTAGCCGTGGACGGCGGCGATCGTCGGCTTCGCGAAGACCTCGAACGCCCGGAACGCGTCGAACGCGAGCTTCTGGTAGCGCCGGCGGGCCGGGATGTCCCCGAGCTCGCCGAAGCCCTCGATGTCCCCTCCGGCGCAGAAGTGCGATCCCGCGCCGTGGATCACGAGGACGCGGACGGCGTCGTCGGCCTCCGCCTCGGCGAGCAGCTGGACCAGGTCGGTCCAGAACGCGTACGTGAGCGCGTTCAGCTTCTCGGGCCGGTCCAGGGTCACGCGGCAGATGCCGTCGGCGACCTGGACGCCGATCATCCCGTACCTGTCCTGCAACGCCTCACCCTCCTCGCGGGATTTTGATTACTTAACAGTAGGTCAATACCGTTTGGAGGTCAAAGGACGCCGGGTGGAGGAGACAGGCGATGGAAGCGTACGCAGCCCTGATGCGGCGGTACTGCATCGACTACACAAGTGTGCACGACCAGGCGGTGACCGCGGATCTCATGCGGGACGACTACCAGGTCATCATCTCGGGGCGGACCCTCGGGATGGACGCCTACACCGAGGCGGTGGCCGCCGCCTTCCGCCGCTACCCCACCCTCGTCCTGACGGTCCACGACATGATCCTGTCCGGCGACCGGCTGGCCATGCGCTTCAGCGAGCACGGCGCCGTCGCGGGCGACCCCTCGTCGGTGGCGGTCTGGCCCGGGATCTCGCTGTACGACTGGGACGGCGAGAAGCTGCGCACCTGCCGGGTCGAGCAGGACTTCCAGGGACGGGACGAGCAGACCGGCGGGGGGTTCACCACTCCGCTCGAGCCCGGCCACCCCGACCCCTGGGCGACCACCACGGACGGCCCGGCCGACCAGGCGACGGAGGCGGCGGTGCGGGGGTGGCTCGAGGAGCTGGCGGCCGCGCCGGCCGGCGCGCTGCACGCCCCCGGCGGGCGGCGGCTCGAGACCGGGGAGGGCCCGGCGGTGCTCGACGACCTCGCCGTGCAGGTCGACGACCTCTTCACCGCAGGCGACCGCGCGGCCGCGGCGATCACGATGCGCGGCGTCTACGCGGGCGGGCTGCCGGGAGTGGCCGACGACGCGCGTGGGGTGGAGGGCCGCATGCATGCCACGCTGATGGCCCGGGTTGCCGACGGCGCGGTGGTCGACCTCCAGCTGGTCCGGGACCGCTGGGGCCTGATCCGGCGGTTGCGCAAGGCCCTCCAGACGAGCTGACCCCGCCCGCGGCTACCTCGGGTCGGCGAACGGAGCCGGTCGGCGGGGGAGGTCGGCGAACCGGCCCCCGTCGGCGGCGAGCCGCCCGAGCTGGCCGCCGGGCCCGAAGTCATCGCCGAGCGCGGCGCAGCGTGCGACGACCTCGGTCGCGCCGACCTCGTCGGCCCAGTGGAACGGTCCGCCCAGCGCCCGCGGGAAGCCGATGCCGAGCACCGCGGCGACATCGCCGTCATCGGGGTGGCAGATCGTCCCGTCGTCGCTGCAGCGCCAGCACTCTGTCGCGAAGGCGAGGAGGAGCCGCTCGGCCACGGCATCCGACCCGACGCCCGCGCGACCCGGCTCCACCCCGAGCACGTCGAGCACGTCGGGGTTCGGTCCCACCCGCTGTCCCTGGTCGTAGGTGTAGAAGCCCCTGCCCTGGCGGCGGCCCTCGACGCCGGCGGCGATGAGTGCCTCTGCAACGCCCCGCACCGCGGCGACGTCCAGCCTGTCGGCCATGACCGGCTCGGCGACCTGGGTGATGCTCGCCTGCAGGACCAGGTTGAGGGTGGCCTCGTCGATGGCCTGCAGCGGTCCGACGGGGAACCCGACCGCGCGGGCGGCCGCGTCGATGTCGGCGACGTCGACCCCGTCGGCGAGCAGGCGCAGCCCCTCGACCAGCCAGCGGGCGTACACGCGGGAGGTGAAGAACCCCGGCGCGTCGCCCACGACCACCGGGACCTTCCCGAGGCGGCGTCCCACCGCGGCCGCGCGTTCGGTGGTCGCCGGTGCGGTCCCCGCGTGGGGGATCAGCTCGACCAGGGGCATCCGCTCGACCGGGGAGAAGAAGTGCATGCCGAGGAACCGCTCGGGCCCCTCGACCGCGCCCGCCAGGCTGGCGATGGGGATCGCGGACGTGTTGGTCGCCACCAGCGCGTCGGGGGAGACCAGGCCACTGACCTCGGCCAGCACGTCGGTCTTGAGCTCGGGCAGCTCGAAGACGGCCTCGACGACGGCATCGACCTCGGCGAACCCCTCCCACGCGGTGGTGTCGGACCAGGTGGCCAGGCGAGGATCGCCACCCTCGGCCGGCGCGCTGCGCTCGAGCACGCGGTCGCGGTAGCCGCGCGCCCGCTCGAGGGACCCCTCGTCGACGTCCCGGACCAGGGCGGGCAGCCCCCGGCTGACCGCGGTCGATGCGATGCCCGCACCCATCTGTCCGCCGCCGATCACGCCCAGCCGGGTCACCGCCGGACCGTTGCCGCCGCGGCTGCGCCGCTTCACCGCGGACTCGGCGCTGAACAGGTGGAGCGCGGCACGGGCCTCGGCGGAGCGGAGCAGGGCGAGGAAGCCCTCTCGCTCGGCGGCGAGCCCGGCTTCGACGCCGTCGGCCACGCCGACGGCGACCACGTCGAGGATCCGCTCCGCCGCGGTCGACAGGCCCCGCCGGGAACCGGACAGGTCCCGTCGGACGCCCTCGACCACCGCCATCGCATCCGCCGGGTGGACCGGGTCGCCCGTCAGGTCGACCCGGACCAGCGACCGCGCGAGGTCCACGGCCTCGTCCACGAGCACGTCGGGGTCGACGACCCGGGCGACCACGCCCTCGGCCTGCGCGACCGGCACCGGCCGGCCGGAGGTCAGCCACGCCAGGGCCGTCTCGAGCGGCACCCAGCGGGACAGGAGCTGCGTCCCACCGCCACCGGGCAGGAGGGACAGGCCCACCTCGGGCAGTCCGACCTGCGCGTCGGGCACCGCCACGATGCCGTGCCCGGCGAGGGCCAGCTCCAGCGCACCCCCGAACGCCGACCCGTTGAGGGCCGTCACCAGGGGGGTCGAGCCGCGGGCGATGCGGAGCATGAGGTCGTGGACCCCCGCCAGGAAGTCCTCGGCATCGTCGCGCGCGGCGAGCTCGGGCAACCAGCCGATGTCGGCCCCGGCGCCGAACGACCCCTCCTTGCCGGAGGTGAGGACCACGGCGTCGACCGCGTCGTCGGCGAGCACGGCGTCGACGTGGCGCGTCAGCTCGGCGAGGAACGACTCGTCGACGACGTTCATCGACGCGCCGGGGCGGTCCATGACCAGGACCGCCACGCGGTCGCGGTCGGTGCGGGTGATGCTGTCGGGCATGGCGGGACCTCCCGGTCGTCGGGGTTCGGGGCGACTCGGACCTACAGGCCCATGGACCGGCCGATGATCTCCTTCATGATCTCGGTCGTGCCGCCGTAGATGGTCTGGATGCGGCTGTCGACCCAGGCGCGCGCGACGGGGTACTCGGTCATGTACCCGTAGCCGCCGTGGATCTGGACGCAGCGGTCGACCACGCGCTGGCACAGCTCCGTGGTCCACCACTTGGCCTTCGCGGCATCCACGTCCGACAGTTCGCCCTCGACCTGGGCCAGGATCAGCCGGTCGACGTACGTGCGTGCGACGTCCACCTCGGTCTGGAGCTCCGCGAGCTGGAACCGGAGGTGCTGGAAGCTGCCGATGGCCTGTCCGAACGCGGTGCGCTCGGTGGCGTAGGCGACCGTCGCGGCGAGGGACCGCTCGGCCTGCGCCGTGGCCTGCACGGCGATCGACATCCGCTCCTGGGCTAGGTTGCCCATCATCGCGTAGAAGCCCCGGCCCTCCTCCCCCAGCCGGTTCGACACCGGGATGCGGACGCCGTCGAAGTGCAGCTCGGAGGTGTCCGCGGCGTGCTGGCCGACCTTCGACAGCTTCCGGCCGCGCGAGAAGCCCGGCGAGTCCGACTCGATCACCAGCAGGCTGATGCCCTTGTGCCCCGCCGACGGGTCGGTCTTCACCGCCGTGATCACCAGGTCGGCGTTCTGGCCGTTCGTGATGAAGGTCTTGGCGCCGTCGACGACGTACACGTCTCCCTCCCGGCGGGCCGTCGTCGCGATGCCGGCGACGTCGGACCCCGCTCCCGGCTCGGACATCGCGAGCGCCAGGATCAGCTCGCCGGTCACCGCCCCCGGCAGCCACCGGGCCTGCTGGTCGGCGTCGGCCTGGTGGATCAGGTACGGCAGGGCGATGTCGGCCTGCAGGCTGAGCCCGAGGCCCGCTGACAGGACGTCGGCCTCAGCCAGGCACTCGCTGAGGATCGCGTTGTAGCGGAAGTCCTGGGTCCCGCCACCGCCGTGGACCTCCGGCGCGGCGATGCCGAGGATCCCCGCCCGGCCGGCCGCGGCGAAGAGCTCGCGATCGACGCGACCCTCGGCCTCCCAGCGCTCGCGGTGGGGGACGACCTCGGAGTCCACGAACCGCCGGACGGTGTCGCGGTAGAGGTCGTGCTCGGACTCGAAGATCGTGCGTCGCACTGGTCCTGCCTCGACGGGTGGGGAGCTTACTTACCGGTAAGTCGATGCTACGCTCACGCCCTCGGAGCACGCAAGGCATCTGGAGGAGCCATGGCTGGGCAGCAGGTCGTCGTCGTCGGGTCGGGGGTCGCGGGGTTGACGGCTGCGCTCGCGGCGGCGGAGGCGGGCGCCACCGTGACGGTGCTCGAGTCGACGCAGACCGTCGGGGGGACCACGGCGCTCTCGGGTGGTGTCGCGTGGCTGCCCGGGAACCACCTGGCCTCTGACGCGGGCTTCGACGACGACGCCGAGTCCGCCCGCACCTACCTGCGGCACCTCGCGGTCGGCGACGTGGACGACGTGCTGGTCGACACCTTCGTCGCCGAGGCGCCGGCGACCGCCCGGTGGGTCGAGGACGTGACCGGCCACACGTGGGTGGCGCTCGGCTACCCCGACTACCACTGCGAGCTCCCCGGCGGCCGCGAGGGGGGCCGCTCCATCGAGCCCCACCCATTCGCCCCCGATCCCGACGTGGCCGCGCTCGTCCGCCCCGCCCTGTCCTGGCGCCTGCCGATGACCCAGCACGAGATCATCGCCAACACCGTCGACCGCGAGGTCCTGGCCCGCCGCCGAGAGGACGGCGTGATGACGATGGGTGCCGCCGTGGTGGGCAGCTTCCTCGCCGCCGCCCTCCGCCGGGGGGTCCAGGTCCGCACCGGGGCAGCTGCCGCGTCCCTGGTCCGCCGCGACGGCCGCGTCGTCGGCGTCGCGCTCGACACCGGCGACCAGGTCGAGGGAGCGGTGGTGCTCGCGTCAGGCGGCTTCGAGCGGGACCCCGCGCTGGCGAGGGCGTTCCTCCGCATGCCGGATCCGGCGCCCACGGGTGGGCCCGGCGCGACCGGCCGGGGTCTGCGGATGGCGATGGCCGCGGGAGCGGAGCTCGGCAACATGTCCGAGGCCTGGTGGTGCCCCGCGATAGAGATCCCCGGCGACGAGATCGACGGCGTCCCCCTCCACCGCCTCGTGCTGGCCGAGCGCGCGCGTCCCGGGGCGGTCATGGTCGACGGCCGTGGCAACCGCTTCGCCAACGAGGCCCAGAACTACAACGACGTCGGCCGCTCGCTGCACGACTTCGACCCGGGCGCGTTCGGCTTCCCCCGATCGCCGTCCTGGCTCGTCGTGGACGCCGGGTACCGGGCGAGGTACCCGATCGGCCCGCTCCTCCCCCGCGAGGACGACCCGCCGTGGCTGCACCGAGCCGACGCCGTCGAGGACCTCGCCACGGCCATGGGCGTCGACCCGGCCTCGCTGGGGGCGACCGTCGAGCAGTTCAACGCCCACGCCGCGGAGGGGGACGACCCGCTGTTCGGGAGGGGGCGCTCCGCCTACGACCGGTTCGTCGGCGACCGGGCCGCGGCCCAGCCGAACCTCCGCCCCCTCGACCAGCCCCCGTTCTACGCCGTGCGGGTCCTGGCGGGGCTGCTCGGCACCAAGGGCGGTCCGCGGACCGACGCGGACGGTCGGGTCCGCCACGTCGAGGGCGGTGTGATCGAGGGGCTGTACGCGGCCGGGAACGTCGCGGCGAGCCCCCTCGGCATGGCCTACCCGGGTGCCGGCGGCACGATCGGGCCCGCACTCGTCGCAGGGCGGCTGGCCGGCACCGCGGCGGCGAGCAGGTGACCGCGTCGGACGACCGCGGCCGCCTGGTCGTCGCCGGCAGCGGGTTCGCAGGTCTCGTCGCCGCGCTGGCCGCGCACGACGCCGGCCTCGACGTCGTCGTCTGCGAGAAGGGTCCGCTCCTGGGCGGGGCGACGGCGCTCTCGGGTGGGCAGGTCTGGGTCGCCGGCAACCACGTCGCCGCGGCTGCCGGGATCGTCGACGACGTGGCCGCGGGCGCGACGTACGTCCGGGCGCTGACGGCTGACCACCCCGACCTCCTCGACGACGCGGTCATGGAGGAGTGGTTGGCGACCGCGCCGGTGGCCGCGTCGTGGTTGGAGGAGGTCGGGGCCGTCGAGTGGTCGCTGATCGCCGGGTTCCCCGACTACCACCACCCCACCCACCCGGGCAGCACGGCGGAGGGTCGCTACCTCACGCCCGCGCCGGTGGACGGCGATCGCCTGGGCGCGCTGCGGGACCTCCTCCCCCCGTCCGTTCACTTCCCCAGCGGCGTCACCTACGCGGAGCTGTTCGACTGGGGCGGCCAGGCCAGCCGTCGCCACTTGGACGCCGACGTGCTCGCCGACCGGCGCGCGCGGGACGTGATGACGTTCGGCCAGGCCCTCGCCGCCACGATGGTCGTGGCGGTCGCCGAGCGGGGCGTGCCCCTGCTGACGGGCACCGCGATCACCGAGGTCCAGGTCAGCGACGGCGCGGTCGTGGGCGCCCGGGTCACGCGGGGCGGCGAGACGTGGGTCGAACCCGGCGCGGTGCTGCTCGCCACGGGGAGCTACGACAGCGACGGCGAGCTGGCCGAGCGGTTCTCCGGCACCCCGCGGGCCCACGCCGGGTCCGTCGCGCCGACGAGCCTGACCGGCGACGCGGTGCGCCTGGCGGAGTCGGTCGGCGCACGGGTGGTCGAGCTGCCCGCCGAGTCCGCCGCTCGCCTCCCGAGCCTCCGCGTCGATCCGGCGTTCCCCGGTGACAGCGGCGACCGGCAGTGCCACGAGCACGGCCTGCCCCACGCCATCGTGGTGGACGCGGAGGGCCGCCGCTTCTGCGACGACGCGTTCCCCAACGCGATCACGGCTGCCGCGCTCGGTGCGCGCACCGCCTCGGGTCGGTACCGCCACCTCCCCTTCTTCATGGTCACAGACGACCGGCACCGCCAGCGCTACGGGCTGGCGCACATCCCGCCGGGCGGCACCTACCCGCCGGACGTCGCCGCGTCCGCCGACAGCCTGGAGGCGCTGGCGGCTGCGGTGGGCATCGACCCGCACGGTCTCGCCGCCACCGTCGCCCGCTACAACGTGCACGCGGCCGAGGGGCGCGACCCGGACCACCAGCGCGGCGCGCGGCCGTGGAGCCAGCGGTTCAAGGGCGACGCCCACCACCGGCCGCACCCGAACATCGGCACGCTCGAGGTCCCGCCGTTCCACGCCGTCGAGCTGCGCCTGTCGATGACCGGGATCCCGGCGGCGGGGCTGGGTGTGACGACCGGCGGGAGGGTGGTCGACCGCACCGGGACGCCGATCCCGGGGCTCTACGGGTCGGGTTCCGCCGTGGCGATGACCAACTCCGGCGCCGGCTACAACAGCGGGTTCTCGTTGTCCCGCGGCATGGCGGCGAGCTACCTCGCCGCACGGGACTGGGCGCGCTGAGGCTCAGGCGATCGCGCCGTCCATCGTCAGCACGCGCTCGGCGAAGCGCCACCGCCCGCCGTCGCGCACGACCACGTCGGCGTAGCGGCCGGTGACCGGCAGGTGCAGCGAGCCCTCGACCGTGGAGCCGAGCAGCAGGTAGCTGGCGGTGCGAGCGCGATGGGGGCCGTCCGCGTCGACGATGGCGTTCGTGATGAGGTGGCGTCGCTGCGCGGTCGCGGTCGACGCACGTCGTGCACCCATCGCCTGGCGGATCGCCTCGCGCCCCTCCATGACCGCGGGCATCCCGGCGATGCCGCCGCGGATCTCGAACGTCGCGTCAGCCGTGAAGCAGTCCGCCATGGCGTCGAGGTCGCCTTCGTCGTAGCAGTGGCCGTAGCGGCTGATCAGGTCGAGGATGTCGAGTCGGTCGGTGATGTCCACGGGTCCTCCTGGATCGGGTCGGCTACAGGGCGCGCTCGTAGGAGCCCTCGAGGGCGGCGATCAAGCGGCCGACGGTGTCGGTGACCGGCGTGGGGACGCCGACCTCGCGCCCGCGGCGGGCGACCTCGAGGGCGAGGCTGTCGACCTCGGTCCGCCGCCCGGCGACGACGTCGGCGGCCATCGAGGTCGTGTGGTGGCCGACGGCGGCGTAGGTCTCGCGGCAGTGGGCCAGCAGGGCATCGGCGTCCAGCTCCACGCCGCTGGCTCGAGCGACCGCCACGACCTCCTCGAAGACGTCCGTCCACAGCTCCCAGGCGGTCGGGTCATCGACGACGTCGGCGACGGTGCGGCGCAGCACCGCGGTGAGGCAGCCCATCGAGGCGGCCATGGCGACCTTGGTCCAGATGACGACGTCGGCGGAGTCGAGCGCCTCGGCGGGGAGGCCGGCCGCGGTCAGCGCCGCCGCGATCGCGTGGACGGCGTCGGGGACGGCAGAGGATCCGCGCGGTGGCCCCAGCTGGGTCAGCGACCGGCCCTCCACGGTGCCGGGTGCGGCGGCGACGACCCCTGCCGCCTCGCTCATCGCGCCCACCGTCGTGGTGCCGGGCACCACCCGGCTCACGCCGAGGACCTCGGCGAGCCGGCGGTCGTTCCCGAGCCCGTTCTGCACGGTGACCGCCCAGCTCTCGGGACCCAGGGCATGGGCGATCGACCGCGCGGCGTCGACGGTCGCCCAGCCCTTGCAGAGGAACAGCGCCACGTCGACGGCGTCGACGTCACGCGGCGGGTCCGTGGTGGCGTCGAGCTCGACGACCACGTCTTCCCCGCCCGGCCGGCGCAGCTCGAGCCCGCGCTCGCGAACCGCGCGCACGTGGTCCTCCCGCACGTCGACCAGGACCACCCGGTGCCCGGCCAGGGCCAGGTAGCCCCCGAACGTGCTGCCCATCGCCCCCGCGCCGACGATCGCCCACCGCACGTCAGCGCGCCCCCGTGCGCAGGGTGACCTCGACCGATCCGGGGGACACGAGCAGGAAGCCCTCGGGAGGCGGCGGGCCGCCCACGGCGAAGTCTGCGGACTCCACCCGCGCGAGCAGCGCGCGCAGTCCGTGGAGCATCTCCAGGCGCGCGAGCTGCGAGCCCGTGCAGTGGTGGCGCCCCGCACCGAAGGGCAGGATCTGACCGGCGTTGGTGAACTGCCGCTCCGCGTCGTCGGCGAAGCGGTCCAACCGGAACGACCGGGGGTCCTCGAACACCTCGTCGTCGCGGTTGGCCGAGGCGATCAGGGCGAGGAACCGGTCACCGGCGGGTATCTCGACGCCGTGCAGCTCGACGTCGTCGATGGCCAGCCGGGTGAGGCCCTGCACAGGCGGCAGGAACCGCAGCGACTCGGCGATCGCGGGCACGACGAGGGAGGGGTCGGCGCGCAGGGCGTGCCAGTCCGACGGCGTGGTGAAGAGGTGGACCAGCAAGCTCGACAGGGCCCGCTCGGTCGTCTCGACCCCGGCGGTCAGCAGGAACGCAGCCATGGACCGGATCTCCGCGACGGGCAGCGGCTCGTCGTCGTAGGTCGCGGTGCACAGGTCGCTGAGGAGGTCGTCACCGGGGTCGCGACGGCGCTCGGCGATGATCGGGTCGAGGAAGGCCCACAGCTCGTCGAGCGCGTCGAACGCCCGCGCGCGGGTCTCGGGGTGGCCGATGGAGGACACCCCGCCCGCGGAGATGTCGTGGTACCAGTCCCGGAACCGGTCGGCGCCCTCGACGGCCATGAGCTCGCCGATGGCGAGCAGGGGCAACCACATGGCGTACTCGGCCTTCAGGTCGACCGGTCCGGACCGCGCCACCACGTCGTCGGCGAGCCGATCCGCCGTCGCGGCGACGAACGCGTCGAACTCCCGCACCGCCCGGGGGCTGCGGAGCCGCTTGGCGACGATGCCGCCCTTCCGCTGGTGCTCGCGGCCGCGCCACTGCAGGACCGAGGGGCCGTACACGGGCGCGCCCGGCCCCTCGCGGAGGGTCTGGAAGCGGTCCTCGTCGCCGATGACCTCGCGGACGTCGGCGTGGCGGGTCACGACCCAGGCGTCGAGCGCCTCGGACCGGAACACCGGCGCCTCCGCCCGGCAGCGCGCGAAGACCGCGTGGCGGTCGACGGTCCGGTCGCCCCGGACGAACGCCTCGAAGTCGTCCAGGACCGCGTCCTCGATCAGCTGCTGCACGGTGCCTCCTCCTCTCCCCCCTGGTGGACCAGGACCCGGTCGAGTCCGGACAGGACCTGGTGGGCGAACCGGGTCGCCGGTGCCGCGACGCCCAGGCGGGCCGCCTCCCGCGCGAGCTGGCCGTGGATCGCGTCGACCTCGGTCCGCCGTCCCCGCTCGATGCTCTGCAGCATCGAGATGCGGATCGACGTCATCCCCGCGTCGACCAGCCGCCGACCGTGGGCCGCCACCGCCGCTAGGCCCTCGGCCCGCGGGAGCCGCGCGAGGGTGCGCACGGGGAGGAGGTGGGGCCAGTCGTCCACCGCCACGCCGGCCGCGTCGGCGATGGCCACGCCCTCGACGACCAGGTCAAGGAACGCCTCGGCGAGGTTCGGCTGCACGAAGACGTGGTGGAAGTCCAGGCGGGTCAGCGCCGTGAGCGCCATCGAGGGGCTGGCGTGGACCAGCTTCGACCACTCGACCGACGTGATCCGGTCGGTCAGCACCGCCTCGAGGCCCGCCGCCCCGAGCTCGTCGGCGAGCTGCGCCGCCGCGCCGGCGCGCGTCCCCCCGAGCGGCCCGACGAAGGTCGGCCCCGCCAGGGTGTGCGCCACGACGCCCGGCTCGACCAGCGTGCCGCCGACCATGCTGACCCCGCCCACGACCGCCGACGGATCGCACCACCCGGCCAGGGCGGCGCCGCCCGTCACACCGTTCTGGATGGACACCGCCGTGCTGACGGATCCCGCGAGGTGGGCGATGCCGCCGAGGAGGTCCGAGGTGTCGGGTGCCTTGCAGGCGAGGACGACCACGTCCACCGCGTCGAGCGCCGTCGGGTCCGCGGTGGCCCGGAGGGGCGCGACGAACGTCTCGTCGATCGAGCGCACCTCCACCCCGCCCCGCCCGGTGACGGCTGCGGCGTGGGCCGGGCGGCACAGCAGCTGCACGTCGTGGCCCGCCCGGGCGAGGAAGCCGCCGTAGACCGTCCCGAGCGATCCGGCGCCCGCGATCAGGACGCGCACGGCCCTGCCCTCCCGACACCGGTAGATGGGGTAAACATGCGCATGGTTTGCATATCCTAGACCGCGCGGGCTAGCGTCCCGCCAGTCCGGTCGAGCCGTCCCGAGGAGGACCACCATGACCAGTCCAGCCGAGCAGATCGCACTGGCGTGCCGGGGGCTCGCGGCCTACGGGCTCGGATCGGAGATCGGCGGGCACGTCTCCATGCGCGACCCCGGGTCCGACACGTTCTGGATGAACGTCCTCGACAAGACCTTCGAGGAGATCACGCCGGACGACGTCGTCCGCATCGACTTCGAGGGACGTCAGGTCGACGGCGACCGGGTCGTCAGCCTGGGCGCGGACTTCCACCAGGGCATCTACGCCGAGCGGGGCGACGTCAACGCCATCGTCCACACCCACGGCCCGTGGATCACCGCCCTCTGCGCGATGTCGCGACCGCCGCGGATCTACCACAACCTGGCGAGCTTCTTCGCCGGCGAGACCGCGATGTGCCCCGACGACGACTTCGAGTCGGTCGGTCCGGCGCTCGGTGCCAACCACACCCTCCTCATCCCCTACCACGGCGCGATCTGCGTCCACTCCGACCTCGGGCAGGCCGTGTCCCTGATGGTGACCCTCGAGTACGCCGCCGAGCTCGACGTGCGGATCACCCCGACGGGCGCGGAGGAGATGCCGTCCGAGATGGTCGAGCGGGTCAAGGCCCTCGTGACCAAGGCGGACTACCTGACCCACACCTGGGGCCTCGTGCAGCGCAAGGCGCGCGCCCGGATGGCCCCCGCCGGCTCCGCCGCCTGACGCCGTGGCGCAGACCCCGGGCGCACCTTCGCCGGCCCCCGACGACCTCGCCGGGCAGGTCCGGTGGCTCGTCGACCGCGCGGAGCTGCAGGACCTCGTCGCCGCCTACGCGATGGCCGTCGACGACCGGGACTGGGACGCCGTGGGCGAGATGTACGCCGAGGACTCGGTGTTCCAGGGCTCGCTCGGCCCCAACCGGGGGCGCGACGCGGTCGTCGCGTACTACCGCGAGCGGACCGAGCAGTTCGGCGCCACCTACCACTACCCCCACAGCCAGGTGGTGACCTTCACCGGCCCCGACACCGCGTCCGGCACGGTGGCGGCCCACGCCGAGCTGGCGATCGGCGACGAGACCGTCGTGATCGCGCTGCGCTACGCCGACGCCTACGTCCGCGAGGGCGGGCGCTGGCGCTTCCGCGAGCGGACCGTCCAGCAGCTGTACGCGATGCCGCTGTCCGAGCTGCCCTCCGGCCTGGCCCAGCCCGACCGGAAGCGCTGGCCCGGCACCGACCCCGCCCCGGCCGACCTGCCGGACGTGCCCGGGGTCCCGCGCTAGCCACCCCTCCCCTGCCACCGACCCCCACGGAGGACCTCCATGAGCCGCATCCGCCTGCTGCCCCCCGACGAGTGGACGCCCTCCCTGCGGGAGCTGGTCCAGCCCGAGGGCCGCACCGACCTCGAGCTCGGCAACGTGCGCATCTACGCCCACCGCCCCGAGCTGGCCGAGGCGTACGTCCGGTTCACCGCGGGCATCCGCTCGAACTCGACGCTGCCGGCCCGGCTGGTCGAGCTGGTCCGGCTCCGCGTGGCCTTCCACAACCAGTGCCGCAGCTGCATGGCGATCCGCTACGCCGACGCGGTGGACGCGGGGGTGACCGAGGACCTCGTCTGCTCCCTCGAGAAGCCGGAGGAGGCGCCGGACCTCACCGACGCCGAGCGCGCGGCACTGCGGTTCGCCGACCTGCTCGCGAGCGACCACCTGTCGATCAGCGACCAGACGATCGAGGACCTCCGCGCGCACTACGACGAGCCGGCGATCGTCGAGCTCGGGATGCACATCGCCCTCTACGTGGGCTACGGACGGCTGTCGATGGCCTGGGACATGGTCGACGAGCTGCCGGACCGCTTCCACGAGCGCGACGGGCGGATCGCGCCCTGGGGCGGTGACGACGCGACGGTGGTCGGAGCCCGCCGGTGAAGGTCTACGAGGCCGTCGCCCGGGTCCTCGTCGACCAGGGCGTCACCGACGTCTTCGGCGTCATGGGTGACGGCAACCTCAAGCTGATCCCCCACCTCACCAGCACCGCCGGCGTCCGGATGGTCGGCGCCCGCCACGAGGCCGCCGCGCTGGCGATGGCCGACGGGTACGCGCGCACCATCGGCCGGGTCGGCGTCTGCACGGTCACCCAGGGGCCGGGCCTGACCAACACGCTCACCGCGCTGATCTCGGCGCGGAAGGCGCGCACCCCGCTCGTGCTGCTGGCGGGGGACACCCCGCACGGCGTGCCGGGGCTGCCGCAGGACTGCGACCAGGACGCGCTGCTCGCCGCGGCGGGGATCCCCGTCCAGCCCTTCCGGGCCGAGACCGCCGCCGCGGACGTCGCGGCCGCGTTCGAGCGGGCGCGGCGCGCCCCGGGACCGGTGGCCATCTCGATGCCGACCGACGTCCAGGACGCCGAGCACGCCGGGGCGATCCCGCCCCCGCCGACGCCGGTCGAGGCCGACGTCGTGGCTCCGGACCCCGACCAGCTCGCCGCCGCCGTGGCACGCCTCCGCACCGCGGAGCGGCCGATCGTGCTGGCCGGCCGCGGGGCCGTGCGCGCGGGGGCGCGGGAGGCGGCGATCGCCCTGGCGGACGCCGCGGGCGCGCTGCTGGCCACCTCGCTACCCGGCAAGGGGTACTTCGACGGCCACCCGTGGTCGCTGGGCATCTGCGGCGGCCTGGCCACGCCCCTCGGCGTCGAGCTGCTGCGCGACGCCGACGTGGTCGTCGTCCTCGGCGCGAGCGTCAACTCGTTCACCTCGAAGGCCGGTTCGCTGTTCCGCCCCCCCACCGAGCTGATCCACGTCGACGCCGACGCGGGGGCGATCGGGGCCTACACGCCCGCGACCCTGGCCGTCGTCGGCGACGCGGGGGCAACCGCGGTGCAGATGCGCGACGCGCTCGTGGCCGCGGGCCCGTGCGAGGGGGAGGGGTACCGGACCGCCGCGGTCCGCGCGCGCCTCGACGACTTCGATCTCGCGCAAGCCCACGCGGACGCGAGCGACGGCGAGGCCCTCGACCCCCGGACGGTCTGCGCGCGCCTCGAGGAGCTGCTGCCGCGCGACCGCTCGCTCGTCACCGACGGCGGCCACTTCTGCGGCTTCCCCGCGGGCTACCTGTCGGTGCCCGAGCCGTCGGCCTTCATCTTCTCCCTGGACTTCGGATCCGTCGGGCTGGGCCTCGGCACCGCCCTCGGCGCGGCCGTCGCCCGCCCGGACCGCCTGACCGTGCTCGGCATCGGGGACGGCGGGCTGATGATGAGCCTCGGCGACCTCGAGACCGCCGGCCGCTACGGCATCCCGCTGCTGGTCCTGGTGTTCGACGACGGGGCGTACGGCGCCGAGATGCACTTCCTGCGCATGCTCGGCCTGCCCGAGGAGCAGTCGCTGTTCCCCACCCCCGACCTGGTCGGCGTCGCCGAGTCCGTTGGGGTGCGCGGCATGCGCATCCGCTCGCTCGACGACCTGGAGGGTCTGGCGGCCGCCGCCGCGGACCTGTCGGAGCCCCTGCTGGCCCACATCACGGTCAACCGGGACGTCCGGGCGGAGTGGCTCGAGGAGGCCTTCGCCCGCACCGTCGGGCACTGACCGACCCGGTGGTGCTCAGATCTGAGCGGTGGCTCCGCCGGCGGAGCTGATCCTCAGATCTGAGGGGCTGGGGCAAGACCGAACCGGGCGGCTCCAGCTGTCGCTGGGAGCCGCCCGGTCGGTGTGGGGGTCGTTGCGCCCTGGGCTACCCGGCCAGGCCGTACTCGCCGTCGATCACGTCGGCGTACTCCTCGAAGGGCTGGACCGGCTCCATGAACTCGCCGTTCCAGGTGAAGACCGCGCCGCAGAGCGACTGGTTGCCACCGGTCCAGTCGACCTCGCAGGTGAGGCCGCCGGTGTCGAAGGGCGCGGAGGTGAGGGCTGCGTTCATGGTGTCCCAGGACAGCTCGCCGGCGTCCGCCGCGGCCCGCTCGGCCGCCTCCGCGGCGATCATGATCTCGTGCCAGCCGTCGGAGAAGTTCAGCTCGACCGCGGCCTCCTCCCACTCGGTGCCGGCGACGAACTCGCGGATGACCTCGCACTCCTCGCAGTCGTCCAGCGGGGACAGGAACGAGTGGGCGGCGGCCAGCAGCTCCGCGGCCTCGGGCGGGCCCTCGGTGTAGATCGTCGCGCCGGCCAGGCCGTGGATCCCGACCATGGGCAGGTCGTCCAGGCCCTGGGTGACCATCTCGCTGATCATGCCCAGGCCGCCCTCGGGGGCGCCGTGGAAGGCGACGAAGTTGACGCCCTCGGACTCGACGAGCTGACCGAGCTGGGTGACGACGCCCGCGTAGTCGGGGGCGGAGACGTTGAGGGTGAGGGCCCCGGCGTAGGTGCCGCCGGCGTCCTCGACCGTCTGCTGGATGTAGGCGTTCCACTCCGCACCGGAGGGGACCTCGAGGTGGACGACCGCCACCACGGCATCCTCGATGGACCCGATCTGGTTGGCGATGTACTCGACGGAGACGTCGGCCTCGTCGCCGTAGTGGGCGAGGTTGTTGTAGACCGTCGGGATCTCGAGCTGGGCGTCCACCGTCTGCGGCGGGCTGATCAGCGGGATGCCGGTGCTGCCGAAGTCCGGGAGCAGCGACACGCAGTTGCCGCACTGCACGACGGCCAGGACCGGGTTGTCACCCGTGATCGAGGCGAAGTTGGTCGCCATGGTCTCGGGGTTGTACTGGTCGTCCTCGACGACGAGCTCGATCTCGCGGCCGAGCACGCCGCCGTTCTCGTTCAGGTACGCGACGGCCGCCTCCGAGCCTGCCAGGTTGAAGCCCTGGGCGGCCGCGGTCGGGCCGGTCACGTCACCCATCCAGCCGATGCGGATGGTGTCGGACGTCACGCCGAAGTCCGGTGCGTCCGCGACCTCGCCACCACCGGCGGCGGCCTCGGTGCCCTCGTCGCCGCCGTCGGCCTCATCGGTCGCCTCGGCGTCGTCTGCGGGCTCCTCCTCCGCGGCGGCGTCGTCCGTCGCGGTGTCCTCCGCGGGCTCCTCGGCCGCGGTCTCCTCCTCCCCCGCATCGTCCCCGCCGCCGCACGCGGTGGCCACCACGGCGAGCAGGGTCATGAGCACTATCCAGCGACGACGTTGCATCTCGGCTCCCTCAACCATTCGTTTGATTATCATGAATATACCGGACGAGGAGGTCGGGCGTCCACCCTTGGACCGAGTATTTACCTACCGGTCGGTAAACCACCTACGACCGCGATCATAGGACCGTTGGACGACGGCGGTCAACGAGGATCTAGGAGCGGGCGCCGACGGGCGTCGCGAGGTGCGAGCGGTCGAGGTCGCCCACGCCGCCGCACCCCATGAGCGCGAGGCAGCGGTCGAGCTCGTCCCGAAGGATGTCGAGCACGCGGAGGGCCCCGGTGCCGCCGCCGGCGCCGAGCCCGTACACGTAGGGGCGGCCGACCATGACCGCGCGAGCCCCGATGGCGAGGGCCTTGGCGACATCGGTCCCCCGGCGCACGCCGCCGTCGAGCACGACGTCCGCGTCCCCACCGACCGCGTCGACGACCTCGGCCAGCGCCCCGATGGCGCCGACCATCCCGTCGAGCTGGCGGCCGCCGTGGTTCGACACGATGACCCCGTCGACCCCCAGGTCGACCGCGTGCCGCGCATCGGCCCCCGACACGATGCCCTTGATGAGCAGGGGGCCGCGCCACTGCTCGCGCAGCCACGCCAGGTCGTCCCAGCTCTGCGCCGGATCGGTCATCTCGCGGTTGACGAAGGCCCCGAGCGCGGTGGCGGAGTCGCCCCGACCGATGTCGGTGAAGTTGGCGAACGTCAGGGCCGGCCCGCCGAGGTACCCCCGCAGCCAGTCGGGACGTCGCAGCACGTCGAGGACGTTCCGCGGGGTCGGCCGGGGCGGCAGCGTCATCCCGTTGCGCAGGTCCCGCTCGCGCTGCCCGACCACCGGCACGTCGACGGTCAGGACGAGCGCCCCGTAGCCGCTCACCCGGGCCCGCTCGACCAGGTCGCTGACGACGGCGCGGTCGCGCCACAGGTAGAGCTGGAACCAGGTCGGGCCGTCGGCCGCCGCGGCGACCTCCTCGATGGTGTACGACGAGCCGGTGCTGAGCGTGAACACCGTGCCGGCCCGGGCGGCGGCGCGCGCGGCGCCGAGCTCCCCCTCGCGGTGGGCGAGGCGCAGCAGGCCCGCCGGGGACAGCAGCACCGGCAGCGACAGGCGCTGCCCGGCGACGGTCGTCGACAGGTCGCGGGTCCGCGCTCCGCTCAGCACGGCGGGCTTCAACGCCAGGTCGGCGAAGCCCTCGCGGTTGGCGCGGACGGTCGTCTCGTCCTCCGCGCCCCCGTCGATGAAGTCGAAGACCATGCGCGGCAGGCGGCGCCGGGCGGCCTGCCGGACGTCCTCCACCGTGGTCAGCGAGCGGACCGACCGGCCCCTCACGCGACCCGCCCCCGCGCGCAGCGACCGGTCATCGGGCGGGAGCCCCCTCGGGTGACGCGGTGGGTGCCGTGGGCGAGGCGGCCCGCGACACGAGCGGGGCCGCGAGCACCGCGTCGGCGATCGCCTTCTCGGTGAAGGTCAGGGTGCCCGTCCGCACGCCGAGCGGCTCGCCCAGCACGCGCACCTCGTCCACCCGGACGTCCAGGCGCTCGGCCGCCGCGGTGGTGGCCCGCTCGAGCAGGTCGCGGACCTCCGGGCGCTCGAGGAGCGACCGCGGCGTCGTGAACCGCAGGCCCTGGCGGCTGGCCCACCGGCCGATCGTCGGGATCGCCGGCTCGAGGACGGCCACGAGGGCGTCGGACTCCCGGACGGCCACCGCCTCCTTGATGTACGGCGACGACCGGAGGCGCGCGGCGAGCTGCTGGGCGGTCACGGCACGGCCGCCGGGCGTGGCGACGACCTGCCCCACGCGCCCGGTGACGACGGTCCCGGCGGCGACCTCTTCCGCGCGGTCCCCCGTCCGCAGCCACCCGTCGGTGCCGTCCGGCACCGCGATCGGCGCGCCGCGGAGCTGGAGCTCGTCGTCGACCACCCGCACCTCGACCCCGGGGAGGGGCTGGAGGGCCTGGTCGTCGGTCGCCTCCGCGGCGGTGGCGGCCATGGCGATGCCGCCGGCCTCGGCGCAGGAGTAGGCCGGCCGCACGCGCACGCCGAGGGCGGCGAAGAACGCGAGCGCCTCGGGCGAGATCGCCGTCCCGCTGACCAGCAGCCACCGGACCTGGTCGAGGCCGAGCTTGGCGAGCACCGGTCGGCCGACGAGGGCGCGGGAGATGACCGACGGCTGCGGCGTCCGGCCGGCGTCGGCCGCCGCGCCGACCCGCCGGTTCCGGGACCGCACCACCACCCGCTTCCCCCCGTGCGCCGCCTGCATCCGCAGGCGGACGTCGGTCGCGAGCTCCTCGACGAACCGGGAGGTGAGGTGGAGGTAGGTGGGGGCGACCTCGACCATCGCCTGGCCGACGCTCGTGCGGGACTCGGGCAGGACGAGGGTGGCGCCGGACAGCAGGGCGGGGAACAGCGTGGCCCCGCGCTCGACGGGGTCCGACAGCGGCCGGAACGACAGCACCCGGTCGCCGGCGCCCAACCCGAACGCCGCCACGGTCGCCTCGGCGGCGGCGAGCAGGTTCGCGTGGGTGAGCACCACCGGGGTGGGGAGGCCCGTCGTCCCCGAGGTGTGGTTGCGCACCGCCGGGGCGTCCGGCGCGATCTCGGCGACCATGCCCTCGAGCGCCGCCGGCGGCGACCCCTCGGCGGCGACCTCGGGGAACGGCGCGAGGACCGTCGCGACGTACTCCTGCACGCCGGCGGGGTCCAGGTACCACATCCGCTCGAGGGTGGGCAGCGCACCGGCGTCGATCAGCTCGAGGATCCCGTCGGCCGCCGCCTGGCCCTGGACCACCGCGAACCGCGGCGCCGCGTCGGCGAGGATGTGGCGCACCGTCTCGAGCGGCGTGCCGGTCGCGATGCCGACGACCTGCGCGCCGACGAGCTGGGCGGCGAGGTCGATGACCACGCGGTCCTCGTGGGGCGCGAGGACCAGCGCGATCACGTCACCGCGCCCGACGCCCTCGTCGCGCAGCGCGAGGGCCGTCCGCCCGGCGCGCCCGACGAGCGCGGCGGAGGAGGTCTCGGTCCACAGGCCGAAGCGCTTCTGCAGGATGGCGACGGAGCCGGGCTCGGCGGTCGCGCGCTGCAGCAGGCGGGACCAGACGGTGTCGGGCATCACTCGGCTCCCAGGTAGGCCTCGACGACCGCGGGGGTCCGCTGGACCTCCTCGGGGGTGCCGAGGGCGATCGGCTGTCCGAAGTTCAGCGCGAGGACGCGGTCCGCGATGCTCATGACGACGGCCATGTCGTGCTCGATGAGGAGCACCGTGACGTCGAGCTCGGCCCTGATCTCGAAGATGAAGCGGACCACGTCCTGCTTCTCCTCGACCGTCATGCCGGCCATGGGCTCGTCGAGCAGCAGCAGGTCGGGTTCCATCGCGAGCACCCGGCCGAGCTCGATGCGCTTCTGCAGCCCGTAGGGCAGCTCGCCGACCAGGTCGAAGCGGAGGTGGCTGATCTCGAGCAGGTCCATCACCCGCTCGACCGCGGCGCGCGCGGCGACCTCCTCCTGCACCGCGCGGCGGGTCCGGAACCCGCCGGAGAAGACCCCGCCGCGCTGGTGGATGTAGCGCCCGAGCATCATGTTGTCGAGCAGCGACAGGCCGGGGAAGAGCCCGAGGTTCTGGAAGGTGCGGGCGACGCCGAGCGTGACCACCTCGTGCGGCTTCCGGCCGATGAGGTCGTGGGTGTCGCCGTCGGAACCCGTGTAGGCCAGGGTGGCGCCCTTGTTGGGCCGGTAGATGCCCGTGATCGCGTTGACCAGCGAGGTCTTGCCGGCGCCGTTGGGGCCGATCAGCGCGAAGAGCTCACCGCGCCGTACGTCGGCGGTGACGCCGTCGCAGGCCTTGAGCCCGCCGAACTGCACCGTCACGTCGCGCAGCGACAGGATCGGGTCGGTCATCTGCGGCGCCACCTCGGGCGCCACCTCGGTCGATGCGGCGCTCATGCGCTCCTCCTCGCGTACCGGGCGACGACGGCCTCGTAGGCCTCCTTGGCCTCGCCGGCACCGCCCAGGTAGTACTCCTGCACGTAGCCGTCGGATTGCAGCTCCGCGCTGGTGCCCTCGACGACGACGCGGCCCGTCTCGAGCACGTAGCCGTAGTGGCTGTGCGACAGCGCCATGCGCGCGTTCTGCTCGATGACGAGGACGCCGACCCCCTCCTCGGCGTTCAGGCGGGTCAGCAGGTCGAAGAGGTCCCGCACGATCATGGGGGCGAGGCCGAGGGACAACTCGTCGCAGATGAGGAGGCGCGGGCGGGCCATCAGCGCCCGGCCGACGGCGATCATCTGCTGCTCACCGCCGGACAGGTACCCGGCGCGATCCCCGCGTCGCTTCACGAGGTTGGGGAACAGCTCCCACATGCGGTCGACGTCGGCGTCGATCTCCTTGGCCGACGAGCGGCTCGCCGCGCCGACGCGGAGGTTCTCCTCCACCGTGAGGCGGGGGAACAGCATCCGGCCCTCCGGCACCTGGCAGACGCCGGCGCGGACCAGGCGGCGCGCCCCGATGCCGTGCACGGGTTCGCCGTCGAGGGTGATGGTCCCCTGGCGGATGTGCCCGTCGTGGACGAAGAGCAGGTTCGTGATCGTCCGCACGAGGGTCGTCTTGCCGGCGCCGTTCGCGCCGAGCACGGACACGAACCCGCCGGGCGGCACCGAGATCGACACGCCGTCGAGGGCGACGACGCTGCCGGCGTAGTCGACCGCGAGGCCCTGGACGACCAGCCCGTCGCCGTCCGCCTGCGCCGGGGTCGCCCCGGTGCCCGTCAGCTGCTGTACGGCCATGAGCTCACGTATCCCTTCACGGACTTCCACATGCCGGTCAGGCCGGTGGGTCTGGCGACGAGGACGATGACGATCAGCGCGCCGAAGATGGCGAGGTTCGTCTCGTTGGCGTAGTCCTGCAGGAACTGGATCGAGCGGATGCCGGGCACCTCGGCGCGGATCCAGTCGAACAGGACGGGTGCCAGGTAGAAGAAGAAGGCGCCGAAGACGGCGCCCTGGAACGAGCTGATGCCGCCGACGATGATCATGATCGCGTAGAAGAGGACGATCTCGAACGGGAACGAGTCCTCGCCGCGGGCGCCGATGTAGTAGGCCCCGACGGTGCCGGTGAGCGACACGAAGGCCGACGAGAGGGCGAAGGCGCGGAGCTTGGTCTTGGTGACGTTGACGCCGATGAGCGACGCGCTGACGTCGTGCTCGGCGATGGCCATGAACGCCCGGCCCTCGCGGCTGCGGATCACGTTCGACATGAAGAGGATGCTCGCGGCCGCGAGCGGCAGCAGGAACCAGTACCACCGGAAGTTGCCGCTGATCGCGAAGACCCCGGCGTCGTCCGGGGTGATGAACGGCAGCCAGTGCAGCCACTCCGGCACGATCGGCGCGTCGAAGCGGATCGCGTTGAAGCCGAAGAAGGCGGTGATGAACTCCTTGTAGCCGAGGAAGAAGAAGAAGTGCACGCCGAAGGTGGCGATCAGCAGGTACAGGCCGCGGAACCGCAGCGCCGGGAGGCCGACGATCACCCCGACCACCCCGCCGGCGACCGTCGAGGCGATCAGCACCACGACGAAGTTGATGTCGTGGAGCTGGCCCATCCAGGCGCCGACCATCGTGCCGAGCATCAGGAACGCCGCGTGGGCGACGCTCACCTGGTGGGTGTAGCCCAGCAGCAGGTTGAAGGCGGCCGCGCCGATCGCCGCGATGAGGGCCAGGTTGATCGCCGGGAACCACTCGCTCCACGGGAAGCCGAGCGGCGGTCGGAAGCTGGCCGACAGGACGAACGGCAGGGCGATCGCCCCGAGGACGACGACGGCTGCGAGCCACCGCTGCGATCGGGTCCGCAGCAGCCGGAGGTCCTGGCGGTAGTCGGTCGTGTATCGGCTCATGGTCCTCACCAGATCAGACGCGGACGAGGTCGCGGGTCCCGTACAGGCCCGACGGTCGCCACAGCAGGACGGCGAACATGATCCCGAAGGCGATCACATCCCGGTACTCGGCCCCCAGGTAGCCGGCGCCGACGCTCTCGACGATGCCGACGAGCAGCCCGCCGAGGATCGCGCCCCCGACGGAGTCGATCCCGCCGAGGATCGCGGCCGGGAAGGCGCGGAGGCCGATGACCGACAGCCCGAGGGAGACCGACGGGGTGTAGTGGGCGTACATGACCCCGCCGATGCCCGCCATCGTGAGGCCGATGGCCCAGGCGGCCGCGTAGATGCGGTTGGGGTCGATCCCCATCGCCGCCGCCGCCTCGAGGTTCTCCGCCACCGCGCGCATGTGGAGCCCGAGCCGGCTGCGCTGGAAGAAGAGCAGGAACGCGCCGACCGCCAGGGCCGCCGCCAGCACCATGAACAGGTTCACGTAGGGGACGATGATCCCCCCGAACTGGAGCTGGCCCTGCGGCAGCGCCGTCAGGCGTCCGCGGGGGGTCGGGCCGTAGGCGATCAGCAGGACGGCGCGGATGACGATCTCGAGGCCGACCGTGACCAGCACGACGGAGAAGAACGCCTTGCCGACCATGAACCGCATGATCGAGTAGTGCAGGACCACCCCGAGGACGGCCAGCAGCAGCGCGATGATGATCAGGCTGACCGCGAACGGCAGCTCCATGACCGCGATGAAGGTCACCGCCAGGTACGAGGCGATCATCAGGAACGACCCGTGGGCGAAGTTCAGCACCGAAGTGGCCTTGAACACCAGCACGAACCCCAGGGCGACGATGGCGTAGATGGAGCCGATCGCGATCCCGTTGAGGAGGAGTTGCAGGAACAGCACCCGGTGGCCCTTTCGTCGGTCCGGTTAGTTTACCGACCAGTAATTAAACTCGATACTCTCCCGCCCCGGCGGGGCGTTGTCAAGGCGGGGCAGGCGGTCCGGACAGCAGGCGGAGCGCCGCCTCCGAGGCGGGCATGCCGACCTCGACGCCACGCGCGGCCGCGGGGTCGTTGCGCGCGCTGATCACGCCGTCGTCGTACGTGCTGCGGCCGTCGCCCATGGCGGCGGTGCGGGCGTCGACGCAGGCACCGGCGAGCCCCTCGGCCCCCACGACGGCCAGGCCGGCGATGCCCGAGTCGTCCCTGCCCCGCCCCCCGTCCGAGCAGATGAAGCCGCGCGGCCGGACCCTGCGGAGGTAGGGGACGGCGCTCCGGCCCGTGTGCCCGGCCGTGCACAGGACGTTCCGGTCGGTGTCTGAGGGCAGCCCGAAGGCGATGGAGTCCGTGCACACGACGTCCCCGTCGTCACCGCTGACGACCACGGTGCGGTTGGTCGTGTCGGCCGGGCCGAGCCCGGTCGCGGCGTCCGCCGCGAGGAGCCGGCGCGCGGCGTCCGCCACGGCCATCCCCGACCGGACCCCGGCGCGGCGAGCCGGGTCGTTCACCATCGACACGACTCCGTTGGTCCAGACGTCCACGCCGTCGCCGAGCAGGACGGTCATCACGTCGACCGCGGCCGCCGGGATGTCGAGCGCCTCGTAGTACCACAGCCCCGCCACGCCGGCCCCGGCCGGGCCGATGCCGCAGTCGAGCCCGATGGCTGCGCGGGGCCGGTGCGCCGACACGAACCGGGCGGGCAGGACGCCGCAGTACGACCCGGTCACGACCACGTCGGTGCCGGTGTTGCGCCCGTCGGCGTCGTAGGCGGAGTCGACGCAGACCACCCGCCCCTCCCCCGCGTCGTGGACCACGACCTGGTCGGCGGCCACCGCGCCTAGCCCTCCGCCCCCGACCGGCCCGGCCAGCGGGGTCGGCGCTTCTCCATGAAGGCCCGGGCGCCCTCCAGCATGTCGTCCGAGCCGATGGCCTGGACGAGCATCCCGAGCCCGCTGACGTAGCCGTCCCGCGCGCTGTTCCACCACAGGTTCGAGCTGATCTTCGCGATCTCGAGGTACCGCGGGCTCATCGCGAGCAGCTCGTCGGCCATGCGCGTCACGGCCGCCTCGAGCTCGTCGTCGTCGACGACCTCGTTGACCCAGCCGAGCTCGTGCGCGCGCTCGGCGTCGTAGCGACGGCACAGGAAGCTGACCTCCTTGGCCCGCTTCTCGCCGATCTGCACCGCCAGGAGGTTCGTCCCGCCGAGCACGGGCGCGCTGCCGACCTTCGGGCCGGTCTGGCCGAACGTCGCCGACCGCGCCGCGACCGCGAGGTCGCAGGCGACCACCAGCTCGTTGCCGCCGCCGGCTGCCGCCCCGTTGACCGCGGCGATCACCGGCCGCGGGGACAGCCTGATCTCCTCGAGCAGGCGGAGGGACCCGTAGAACATGCCGCGGAGCTCCGCCGCGTCGGCCTCGGCCAGGTTGGCGAGGTACCCGCCGGCGCAGAAGGCGCGCCCCGTGCCGGTGATCACGATGACGCCGGCGTCGGCGGCGTCCCGCACCGCCGCGATCATCTCCTCGGCCATCGCCTGGTCGTAGGCGTTCATCCGATCGGGTCGATCGAGCGTGATCCAGGCCACGTCTCCCCGCTGCTCGGTCCGGACGTCACCCACGTGCCCTCCTGCCACCACGGCCATCCAACGTACGCCCCTCGGGGGCGGTCGGCGCCCCGGCCCCGGGCGGGGTGGCGCGGACGGCGTCGACCGAATCTAGGATAATCGATCGCATCGAACGAGCGCGAGCTGCAGGAGGCGGACGATGATCACCAGGTTGGGCATGGCCCCCCGCGACCCGGCCGCGACGCCGGCGTCGTTCCAGGCGCACTGGCGCACGGAGCACGCGGACGCGGCCGGGTCGATCCCCGGCGTCCGCCGCTACACCCAGCACCACGGCGTGCTGGTCGACGGGCGCCCGCCGCTGCCCTACCCCGGCTTCGATGCGTGCTCCGAGCTCGACTTCGACGACCTCGAGGCCCACGACGCCGGCTTCGCCTCCGACCACTACCAGGGGGCGGTCCGGGCCGACGAGGACCGGTTCGTCGACAAGTCGCGGGCCAGCTGGGTGCTCGGCACGCGGGAGGAGCTGCTCGACCGGGGCCGGCCGTCGGATCCGGTGACGCTGCTGTCCCTCTGGCGGGCCCACCCCGAGCGCGGCGTCGACGCGCTGGTCGAGCGCGCGCACCGCTGGGCGGAGGTGGTGGCGGCCGACGACCGCGTCCTCGGCCACGCGCGGCTGACACCCCGACACGACTGGCACACCGCGCGCCGACCCGCCGCCTGCGACCTGGTCGACGTCCTCACCTTCGCGTCGGTCGCCGACGCCCTCGCCCACCTCGCCGAGCCGGCCCACGAGGCGGCCATGGCGCTGGCCGGCGCGGTCTTCGGCTCCGCCCACCACCTGGCGCGCCCCATCGACGTCGTCGGCTGACGGCGCACGCCCGGCTCAGGCGCCGCCGAACTGCTCCCACTTGAGCTGCTGGTCGAGCACCTGGGGGTAGCGCCGCTCGAAGTACCGGCGCGTGTCCTCCATGTGGTCGGTCATGGCCGCGTGGCTCGCCTCGGGGTCCGCGGCCTTCACCGCCTCGGCGACGCGGCGGTGGGCGTCGAGCACCGCCCGGCGGAACCGCAGGGGGTAGTCGATCCCGAGGACCGTGCCGTCGGTGATCCAGTGGAGGGAGTTCACGAGGTAGCCGAAGATCGGGTTGCCCGACCCCCAGGCGACCAGGTCGTGGAAGCGCCGGTTCTCGTCGAGGAAGTGGTCCCAGTCCCCCAGGTCCGCCTCCATCGACGTGACCGACTCGAGCAGCTGGTCCCCCACGGGCGAGCTGGTGGCCTGGGTCGCGGCGAGCGACGCGGTCACCGGCTCGATGGAGCGGCGGGCGTCGATGACCGCGCCGAAGCTCGTGCCGGCGAACTGCATCAGCAGCGCGAAGGTCGACGCCAGGTGCCGGCTGTCGGGCGCGGCGACCACCGGGCCGCCCTTCGGCCCGGGCTTGATGGTCAGGACGCCCTGGAGCTCGAGGTAGCGCAGCGCCTCGCGCATGGTGCCGCGACCGACGTCGTACTCCTCCATGAGGACGCGCTCGGCGGGCAGGACGTGACCGGGGTGCAGGCCCTGCGCGGTGATGCGGTCCACGATGGCCGCGGCCACGATGATCGCGGTCTTCTGCGGGCGGCTGCGGGCCACGCTGCGGGGGGTCACGTCGGGGCGGAGCGGCGGACCGTCTCCATCACCCATGTGTGCCACCCCTGTCTGCCGCGTCCCGGTCCAGCGCTGACGGGGGACCCTACCACCGGGGTCGCGGCGGGCGGCTGAGGTGGTGCCTAGCCGAAGGGCCGGTCGGGGTGGCCGCGGTACCACTCCTCCGGGATGGCGTCCCAGGGCGGTTCGGAGTCGACGCCGTGGAGGGTGTGCTCGACGACGACCCACTCCCCGTCGCGGCGCTCGAGGACGTCGACGATGCGCGCCCAGAGCTCCCAGATCCGCCCGTCCTCGCGCATGCGGTGGACGGCGTCGACGTAGGCGACCAGCCGGGCGGTGTCCCCCTCCACGGTCACCTTGACGTTGGAGAGGTGGTGGCTGGTCCTCGCGTACTGGCCGAGCACCGCCGCGAGCGTCCGGGCGTAGGCGTCGCGGCCGGTGATCTGCCGCCCGGTCATGATCTCGATGCGCGCGTCCTCGGCGAAGAGCGCCGCGGCGCCCTCGGGGTCCTTCGCGTCGACGCGGTCGAAGTAGGTGACGAAGACCTGCTCGACGTCGCGGATCGCGGCCAGCTGCTCGGGGTCGGTCACGGGGCGCTCCTCGATCGGGAACCGGATTCTACTGAACAGACAGTAGAACACCGAATCCACTAGCATGATGGGCATGGATGTCCTCGGTGACCTGATCCGCTCGCGCGCCGCCGCGGACCCCGACGTGCCGGCGATCACGATCACCGGCGACGGCGCCGAGCCGGGGTCGCCCGGCGTGCCGCTCACCTACGGCGAGCTCGACGACCGCACCGAGGTCGTGGCCGGGGCGCTGGGCGCCGCCGGCCTCGCGAAGGGGGACCGGGCCGCGATCATGCTGCCGAACGGCCCGAGCTTCGTGCACACCTGGATCGGCATGGCCAAGGCCGGCGTGGTGGAGGTGCCCCTCCACACCGCCTCGCGCGGTGACGGCCTGCGCCACGCGCTCGCGTTGACGCACAGCGCGCTCGCCGTCGTCGACGCCCGATCGCTCGACCGCATCGCCGCGGTGGCCGACGACCTCCCGGCCCTGCGCACGGTCGTCGCCGCCGGGCCGGCGGAGGGCGCCCGGCCCGGATCCGTCGGGCGCGCCGACGTGGTGACACTGGAGGCGTTCACCGCCGGCGCGACGCCGCGGGCGCGCGTCGACGTCGACGAGACCGACCCGTCGGTCGTCCTGTTCACCTCCGGCACGACCGGGCCCTCGAAGGGCGTGGTCCTCAGCCACCGCGCCAACTTCCGCCTGGCCCGCACGGTCTCGGGGGCCGCGGGGTTCCGGTCGGGCGAGGTGCTGTTCACCACGTTCCCTCTGTTCCACGTGGCGGCCCGGTACGTGTCGACGCTGGCGGCGATGCTCGTCGACGGGCGGGTCGTGATCCGGGAGCGGTTCTCCGCCAGCCGGTTCTGGGAGGAGTGCCGGGCCGAGGGGGTGACGGCCATCCACTACCTGGGGTCGCTGCTCACCATGCTGGCGAAGCAGCCGGAGCGGCCGGTCGACACCGCGCACGGCGTCCGGGTCGGCTACGGGGCCGGTGCACCCGAGCCGGTCGCACGGGCCTTCACCGAGCGCTTCGGCGTCCCGCTGCACGAGCTCTACGGGATGACCGAGACCGGGGCGGTGACCATGAACCGCGCCGGCGCCCACCGCCTGGGGACGTGCGGGCAGGTGCTCGACGACTGCGAGGTCGCCATCCACGACGCGGAGGACCGCGCGCTGCCGGCCGGCGAGGTCGGCGAGATCGTCGTCCGGCCGTCGCGGCCACACATCATGATCTCCCACTACGAGGGCATGCCCGAGGCGACGGTGGAGGCGTTCCGGAACCTGTGGTTCCACACCGGCGACCGCGGGTGGTTCGACGCCGACGGCTACCTCCACTTCGTCGGGCGGCAGAAGGACGCGATCCGGCGCCGCGGTGAGAACGTCTCCGCGTTCGAGGTCGAGGTCGTGATCGAGGACCACCCCGACGTCGCCGGCAGCGCCGTCGTCGGCGTGCCCGACGAGATCAGCGGCGAGGAGGTGATGGCCTTCCTCGAGCTGCAGGCCGGCGCCACGCTCGACGTGGCCGGCCTGCTGGACCACTGCCAGACCCGCCTGCCGCACTTCGCGGTGCCGCGGTACCTCGCGGTGGTCGACCAGCTCCCGCGCAACACCTCCCACCGCGTGCAGAAGCACCTGCTGGTGGGTGCGGCCGGTGGCGGCCTGCCGGAGGGCACGGTCGACCGCGAGGCCATCGGGTACGTCGTCCGACGCTGACGCCGGCGTCCGCCGGGCGCGTCAGGCCGAGGCGGCGGGGACCTCGGGGGCGACCGGCTGGCGCCGTCGCACCTGGGTGAGGACCACGCCCACGATGATGAGCGCGCCGCCGGCCAGCCCGATCAGCGACAGGTCCTCCCGCAGGATCGCCCAGCTCCACGCCACGCCGAAGAGCGGCACCAGGTAGGCGTACGAGGCGACCTCGTTGGCCGGCAGGGTCGTCAGGGCGAGGTTCCAGACGATGTAGGGGATCAGGGTGCCCCCGACGACGAGCTGGATGAACCACAGCCAGCGCAGGCCCTCGAGCGCGCCGGCGTCGGCCAGGGCCTGCGGCACGAACGGCGCCAACCAGATCGCACCCAGCAGGAGGCCGCTGAAGGTCAGGGTGAGGGGCGGCATGCGCCCCTGCACGGCCTTGGTCATGACCGTGTAGCCGGCGAAGGACACCTGGGCGGCGAACACGAGCGCAGCCCCCCAGGGGTTCCGGACGGTCAGCGCCGTGCCGCCCCCCGTGGCGAACACGACGACGACCGCCGCGCCGGCGAGCGCGAGGACGGTGCCGAGGAGCTTCAGCCGGGTGAGCCGCTCGCGCAGCAGGACCGCGGACATCGCGGCCGTCACCGCCGGCTGGGTGGCCACGACCAGGCCGGCCATCGCGGGCGCCAGGTAGTTCTGCCCCTGTGCCAGCGCGAGCTGGGATCCCGGCACCGCCAGCGCGCCGGCGACGGCGAGCACGGTCAGGTCGCGCCGCGTCATCCGGGGGCGGAGCGAGGGGACCGCGAGCAGGGCGGCGCCCACGACGACGACGATCGCGATGAAGCGGACCACCACGATGTCGACCGCCGTCAGCACCTCGAGGAGCTCGTGGTTCGCCACGAACTGCAGCCCCCACAGCGCCATCGCGCCGGTCAGCAGGGCGCGGGTCGTGGTGGTGGACAGGCGCATCGGCGGGTGCAGCGTATGCCGCGGGAGACGACTTACCAAACGGGCAGTAGGTGGCGTAGGGTGCAGGGTCCGGGGTGTGCCGGCACGAGCGAGGAGGTCCACGTGGTCGACCGGTTGGCGGGTGAGGTGGCGATCGTCACGGGCGCCGGGTCCGGGCTCGGCCGGGCGGCGGCGACGGCCTTCGCGGCCGAGGGGGCGGCGGTGGTCTGCGCCGACCTCGACGCCGGGGGGCTGGCGGGGACGGTCGCGGCGATCACCGACGCCGGGGGGACCGCGATCGACGTGGTCGCGGACCTCAGCGACCGCGACCAGGCCGACGGGGTGACGCGGGCGGCCCTCGACGCCTTCGAGGTCGTCGACATCGTCTACGCGTGCGCCGGCATCGCCGGTCCGGGCGGGCCCGACACGACGCCCGAGGAGGACTTCGACCGGGTGATCGCGGTCAACCTCAAGGCGAAGTGGTTGTCGTTCCGCCCGGCGATCCCCCACATGCGCGCCCGCGGGCGCGGGTCGATCATCGTGCAGTCGAGCATCGGCGGGATCGTCGGCGTGCCGGGCATCTTCCCCTACGCGGTCGCGAAGGGCGGGTGCATCTCGATGGTGAAGCAGGCGGCGATCGACCTCGCCCCGGCGGGGATCCGGGTCAACGGCATCGCACCGGGGACGATCCTGACGCCGCTGGTCGAGGCCACCTACGCGGCGGGGGGCGGCATGTCGGCGGCCCAGGGGATGGACCGGATCCACGAGCGCTACCCGCTGGGGCGCCTGGGCACCCCCGAGGAGCACGCCCACCTGGCGGTGTACGTGGCCAGCCGGGAGTCGGCGTGGACCACGGGGCACATCTTCGTGATCGACGGCGGCATCACGGTCGCATGAGCGGCGCCGGCGTCGGCGTCGGCGTCCCGACCTGACGTCATGCGCCCCGTTCGGCGAGCAGCTGGTCCCGCAGCCTGAACTTCTGGACCTTCGTCGCCGACATCGGCCACTCGGTGACCACCCGGACCTCGCGGGGGACCTTGAAGCTGGCGATCCGTCCCTCGCACCAGGCGCGGATCTGCTCGCCGGTCACGTCGGCACCCGGTCGCAGCTCGACGAAGGCGACGGGGACCTCGTCGAGGCGGGGGTCGGGCACGCCCACGACCGCGGCGACGACGACGTCGGCGTACCCCATGAGCAGGTGCTCGACCTCCGCGGCCGCGACGTTCTCCCCGCCGACCTTCAGCATGTCCTTGAGGCGGGAGACGTACTCGACGCGACCCTCCGCGTCGAGCGACCCGAGGTCCCCGGTGTGGAACCACCCGTCGTCGTCCAGGACGGCGGCCGTGGCCGCCGGGTCGCCGTGGTAGCCCTCGAAGAGCGACCAGCCGCGCGCGGTGATCTCCCCGCGCGCGCCCGGCGGCAGCGGGGTCCCCGACAGCGGGTCGACGATGCGGACCTCGACGCCCGGCCAGGGCCGGCCGGAGTGGGTCAGCCGCGCCTCCAACGGGTCGGTCACCTCCGACAGCGAGATCATCCCGCCGATCTCGGTGCAGCCGTACGGGTTCAGCACCACCGCGTGCGGCAGCCCGCGCTGGAGGCGGGACAGGGCCTCCGGCGCACCGTTGGTGTGGAGGATGCGGAGGGCCGCCAGGTCGTCGTCGCGGCGGTCGGGGTGCTCGAGCACGGCGAGCGCGATCGCGGAGAAGCCGAAGAAGGCGATCGTGGGCCGCTCGGCGCGCGCCATCGCGAGGACCGCGCCCGCCTCGACCCGGGGCAGCGTCAGGAACGTCGCGCGGCACGCCACGCTGCCCACGAGGCCCATCATCCCGGCCATGTGGAAGAGGGGCAGCGGGTCGAGCAGGCGGTCGTCGGGCCCGAGGGCGTAGCGCCGCTCGGCGAGGGTGGTGCTCGAGCCCACGAGCGACTCGTGGGACAGCACAGCGCCCTTCGGGTGGGACGTGGTGCCGGACGTGTACATGATGACCGCCGGGTCGCGCGATCCGGCCGCGGCGACGGCGCCGACCACGGCGGCGGGCAGCGCCGCGGGGGCGACGGCCTCGACGGCGTCGCCGGAGAGCATGCCGGCGGGCGGCTGCGGTCCGAGGTGGACGAGGTGTCGGAGTGCCGGGGCCTGCGGCACCGCGAGGGCCCACGGGTCGGTGCCGGCGATGGCGGGGAGCGCCTCGACGAGCCGGGCGGCGAAGTCGACGTCCTCGGCCACCGCGTCGTCGACGACGAGGACCACCACGTCCGACGCCCCGACGACGTGGGCGAGCTCCGCGGCCCGGTAGCGGGGGTTGAGGGGGACGACGACGCCACCGGCGAGGGCGATGCCGAACAGGACGGCCACCACCTCGAGGCCGTTGATGCCGATGACCCCGACGTGGTCGCCGGGGCGGACGCCGAGGCCGTGCAGGCGGCGTGCCCAGGCGTCGGCGCGGGCGAGCAGCTCGGCGTACGTGGCGCGGCCGCCGGGCAGGACGACGGCGTCGTGCGACGGCTCGGCCGCCGCGGCCGCGCGGAGCAGCGCCGCCAGGGTCGCGGTAGGGGGCGACGTCACCTCGGGGTCCGGGTCCGGGGCGGGATCCACGTCCACGTCCTCCTCACCCCGCCGGCTCGGCCGCGACGGCCGACCGGGCGGCGGCCCGCTCCGCCAGCACGGCCGCCAGCTCGCGGGGACGGTCGAACATCAGGTGGTGGTGGCCGCCGGGGACCGTGACCAGGACGGGGTCCGTCGGGCCGCCGGCGGCCATGGCCCGCAGGCGACGGCGTTGGTCCAGGGGGACCACGACGGAGCGCTCGGCCACCACGACCGCGATCGGGCAGCGGGCCGCCGACAGCACGGCGCCGACGTCGGCCGGCCGGTCGGGCAGCTGCCGCTCGAAGACCCGCGGGTCGAACTTCCACGCCCACCCGTCCGCGCGGCGCACGGCGCTGCGGGCGGCGACGTGGTCGAGCAGGGCGGCGTGGAGGACCGGCTGGTCCGGGAGGAGGCGGAAGCGCCGTCGGGCCTCGTCCTCGCTCGCGTAGCGCTTGGGGGCGGCGAAGACCGTCTCCGCGTCGCCGATGGCGGCCGGATCGGGGACGGCGAGCGGGGTGTCGACGGCGACGGCCCCGCCGAGCCGGTGCCCGTGCGCCGCGGCGGCCATGGCGGCGACGATGCCGGTCATCGAGTGGCCCACGACGAGGGGGCGACCGGCGGTGTCGGCGGCGTCGAGCACGGCCACGACCTCGGCCACCCAGTCGGCGACCCGGTAGGCGTCGCGGTGGTCGGAGGCGCCGGGGCCCGAGAGGGCGAGGGCCACGACGTGCAGGTCGCGGGCCAGCAGGGCGGCCCCCGGCGCCCACCACCACGCGTGGGCGCCGCCGCCGTGGAGCAGGGCGGTCGTGGGGGCCTGCGGGTCACCCCACTCGAGCCAGTGGATCGACCGCCCCGCCACGGTGGTCCGCCGCGACGCCGGCGCGGTGTCGAGCGCCTGCGCCAGCCAGGTCGGCGGCGCCGGCGGCGACGTCACGCCACGGCCTCCGCGAGCAGGCGGCGGGTCGCGTCCGCGCAGGCCGCCGCCGCGTCCCCCGGGTCCAGCGCGGCGAGGGCGGGCGAGATCACCTCCACGCACAGCGGCGCGGTGTCGAGGACGGGTGCGAGGCTGGACAGGAACCGCACCAGGTCGAACACGCCCTCGCCGGGGACGGCACGGTGGAAGGTCTGGGTGAGGAGCGGCTCGTCGGTCGCCGGCCGGCCGTCGCACAACTGGATCCCGGCGACGCGTGCGGGGTCGACGTCCGCGAGCAGGGCCCAGTCAGCGTCGCCGCGCTCGTGGTGCCAGGCGTCGACGACCACGCCCCCGTTGGGTCGACCCGCGGCCTCGACGACGTCGAGGGCGGCCCCCAGGGTCGGGACCGTCGTCCACGGCAGGTACTCGAGACCCACACCCAGCCCGTGCTCGGCAGCGCGGTCGCACATGGCGGCGAAGAGCTCGGCGACGCGGTCCGCAGGCCCCTCGGTGTCGCCGACGACGGTCACGTGGCGCCCCCCGAGCGCGTCGACGAGCTCGTAGACCCGGTCCTCGTGGGCACGGGCTCCCTCGACGTCCGCGGCGGAGCCGCCCCACCCGGTGATGACGTCGATCTCGACGACCGCCAGCCCGTGCTCGGCGAGGACACCCCGCAGGTCGTCGTCGGTCGCCCCGGCCTCGAGCGCCCGGCGGCGGTCCCCGGGCCGCAGGCCGATCCCGTCGAAGCCCGCGGCGGCCGCGGCGACGACGCGGTCGGCGAACGTCGCGTTCGGGATGGTCATGACCGACAGCGCGAGCTCCACGACCTCGACCTCACGCGTCGTGGACGACCGGGAGCTCGCGCAGGGCCCGCGCAGCCAGGCTGGGCACGTGGCTGATCTCCGCGTCGTCGGCGAGCCGCAGCCCGGGCAGGCGCTCGACGACGCTGGCGATCATGTGGCGCATCTCCAGGCGGGCGAGCTGCGCGCCGATGCACGCGTGGATCCCACGACCGAACGCGACGTGCCGGTTCGGGTGGCGCGTGATGTCCATGGCGCTGGCATCGGGGAAGTAGTCGGGGTCGTGGTTGGCGCCGGCGAGCGCCAGGAACACCCGGTCCCCGGCCGGGATGGTCATGTCGCCGACCTCGACGTCCTCGGTCGTCCAGCGGATCAGGACCTTGATCGCCCCGTCGATGCGGAGCACCTCCTCGACCGCCTTCGGGGCGAGGTCCGGCTGCTCGCGGAGCAGCGCCAGCTGATCGGGGTTGCGGAGCAGCGCGAGCACGCCGTTCGCCGTGGCGTTGATGGTGGTCTCGTGGCCCGCGAACAGCAGCAGCGCGAGCATGCTGAGCAGCTCGTCGTCGGCCAGGCGGTCGCCGTCCTCGACCGGTGCGGCCAACGCGCTGATCATGTCCTCCCCCGGCGCCGCGCGGGCGGCATCGACCAGCCCCTGGAGGTAGGCGAACATCTCCTCGATGCCGCGGAGGGCCCGGGTGTGGCGCTCGCCCCGCGCCTCGCCGCCCGCGCCGAAGGCGACGAGGGCGAGCTCGTCGGACCAGGCCCGGAAGCGGTCCTGGTCCTCGAGGGGCACGCCCATCATCTCGGCGATGATCGCCGCCGGGAGGGGGTAGGCGACGTGGTGGATCAGGTCGCGCTCCCCCGAGGAGATGAAGTCGTCGAGGATCGCGTCGACACGGCTCTGGATGTGCTCCCCCATCAGGGAGATGCGCTGGGCCTTGAAGGCCCCCGCGGCCAGCTTGCGCAGCCGGGTGTGCTCGGGCGGGTCGCTGACGACCATCCAGGACTTGAGGATGTCGAGCACCCGCGTCGCGCTCGACTCGGTGCCCGGCTCGTCCTTGGCGCGCTGGCGCGCCAGCACCGGTGCCACGCGGTCCGAGGACAGGCCGCGGTGCGTCAGCGCCGCCTCGACGTCGGAGAACCGGGCGACGACCCAGGACTGGTGGCGTTCGGACCACACCGCGGGCGCGGTGTCGCGGAGGGTCGCGAAGACCGAGTAGGGGTCCTCGGTCGCCTCCGGGCTCAGGAGGTCGACGTCGTCCAGTGCGGTCGCGGACATGGGGCGCTCCTCGTCGTCGGGTGCGGTCTGCGTGGGTGGGGCGTCAGGATCCCTTGACCAGGTCCTTCAGCTCGTTCATGGCCTTGAAGCTGAACCGGGCCAGGTCCGGGTCCCCGAGCCCGGTGATGTTCCACATGACCAGGTGGCGCAACCCGGCGGCCTGGTAGGCCGTGATCTGCTCGGCGAGCTGCTCGACCGTCCCGGCGAAGGCGTAGTGCTCCGACACCTTCGGCGGGATGGCCTCGACGATCCGGTCGACCTCCTCGCGGGGAACGCGCGTCGGGATGAAGTCGTGGAACCCGCCGGCCCCACCGAGGGGCGGGGGGACGCCGAGGCTCTCGAAGACCCAGTTCGGCATCAGGATGCAGAGCATCCGGACCATGGGGGACGCGAGGAGGCGCTGGACGGACTCCTCGTCGGGGCCGATCAGCATGTAGCCGAGCATGCCCGGCGTGAAGTGCTCGATGTCGCGGCCGGCGTCCGTCGCGTTCGCGTGGATCGTGTCGAGGGACTCCCGGTACGCCTCCGGGGACATCTTGGTGGGCAGCCAGCCATCGCCGTAGCGCCCGGTGAGGCCGAGCATCCGCGGGCCGTGGGCGGCGAGCCAGATCTCCGGCGGGGTGTCGCCGTACGGGTCCAGCCCCATGACGGCGTCCTTCAACCGGAAGTGCTCGCCCTCGTAGTCGACGGCCTCCGACCCTGCCGTCATGAGCAGGCGGATGACCTCGAGCCCCTCGGCGAGCTTGCCGACCGGTTTGTCCCACTCGATGCCGTACGGCTCGATGTTGAGCTGCTCGCCGGAGCCCACGCCGAGGATGGCCCGGCCCTTGGTCATGTGGTCGAGGGTCAGCATCGTCTGGGCCACCGAGGCCGGGTGGCGGCGCAGCAGGTCGGTGACGCACGTCCCGACCTTGATCCGCTCGGTCTGGGCCCCGACGGCCGCCATCATCGCGAAGGGGTCGACGTACACGTGGCTCGACTGCTGGTGGGCGGCCAGCGGGGTGTAGTCGGTGTTCCACATGGTGTCGGGGTGCCAACCCATGAGGTGGTCGGGCCACCAGATCCCGTCGTAGCCGGCCTGCTCCATCTTGACGCCGGCGGCGACGCCCTTGTCGACGGGCGGGATCAGCGCGCCGGGTGCACCGAACTGGATGTCCACGTCAGTCAGCTCCTGGGTGGTCGAGGGGTGGGTCAGCTGCTCGGCAGCTCGATCAGCACGTCGTCCCCGTCGGAGGTCACCCGGTAGGTCCGGACGGGCTCGGTCGCCGGCAGGGTGAGGGGCTCACCGGTCCGCAGGTCGAAGGTGGAGTTGTGGGCGGGGCACTCGATGCACATGCCGTCCAGCCACCCCTGGCTCAGGGACTCGTCCTCGTGGCTGCAGGTGTCGTCGACGGCGTAGATCTGCTCGTCGTCCTCGGCTCGGGCGAGGCAGATCCGCCGCTCCCCCACCTCGACGAGCCGGACGTCCCCGGGCGCCATCTGCGCGGCTCCCGCGACGCGGTGGGTGGTGGGCTCCTCGCTGGCCACGGCTGGCTGCCTCCGGACTTCGGTGGGCTTCGACGTCGTCTAGCATAGTAGTTTACCAACCGGTAAGTAGAAGTTCGAGGGGAGGAGGGACGGCCATGGCAGACCTGGACGATCGCGTCGTCGTGGTGACGGGGGCGGGGTCCGGCATCGGCCTCGCGACGGTGGAGCGGCTGCGCGCGCTCGGCGCGGTGGCGGTGTCCTGGGACCTCGCGGCGGTCGACGTCCGGGCGCCCCACGCCGCGGCGGCGGTCGACGTGACCGACGACGCGGCGGTCGCCACCGCGGTCACGGCCGTCGTCGACGCCCACGGGCGCATCGACGGGCTCGTCAACTGCGCGGGGACGCTGGGGCACACCGGGGGGCGGATCGCCGAGACCCCCCTCGATCGGGCCCGCGCGACCTTCGAGGTCAACACCCACGCGGTGCTGTCGACCATGCAGCAGGTCCTACCCCACATGGTCACCGCTGGACGCGGCAGCATCGTCAACGTCGCGTCCAACGCCGCACTCGGGGCCCGCCCCGGCCTGGCGCCGTACTCGGCCTCGAAGGCGGCCACCATCGCCTACACGCGGACCGCCGCGCGCGAGTACGGGCGGCACGGCATCCGCGTCAACGCGATCTGCCCGGGCGGGACGGCCACGCCGATGGTCGGGGACGTCAGCGAGCAGGCCCTCGAGCAGGTGACCCGCGGCATCCCCCTCGGGCGGTGGGCGGAGCCGTCCGAGATCGCCGCCGCGATCACCTTCCTCCTCTCCGACGACGCGTCGTACGTGTCGGGTGCGACGCTGGTGGTCGACGGAGCCGCGACCAGCTGACCGAGGAGCGCGCAGTGCCAGATCTCGACGTCGTCGTCATCGGCGGCGGTCCCGCTGCGGCGGCCCTCGTCCACGAGCTGGACCGCGGCGGCCACCGCGGGGGCGTGGCGGTGGTCGCCGAGGAGGACCGGCTGCCGTACGACCGGACCGTCGTGTCGAAGGGGCTCCTCCTCGCGGGCGACGAGCCGCCGACGCTGTTCGAGGAGGTCTGGGGCGACGTCGAGGTGCACCGGGGGGTGGCGGCCGACGGCATCGACCTCGGGGCCCGCCGGGTCGCGCTGGCCGACGGCCGGGCGCTGGGCTACGACCGCCTGGTCCTGGCCACCGGCGCGGCGCCGCGCGTGCCACCGATCGACGGGCTCGACCTGCCCGGGGTCTCCCTCCTGCGGGGGGCCGGCGACGGGACCGCGCTGCACGGCGCGCTGGTGTCGGGCCGCCGCCTGGTGGTGGTCGGCGCGGGCGTCATCGGTCTCGAGGTGGCGGCGGCCGCGCGGGCACGCGGGGTGGACGTGGTGGTCCTCGAGCTGGCCGTCACGCCGATGGGCCGGGTCCTGCCCCCCGCGGTGGTGGCCCCGCTGCTCGACCGCCACCGCGCCGAGGGGGTCGACCTGCGCATGGGCGTGCGGCCGACGTCGGTCGCCGCCGTCGACGGCGCGCTCGCGGTGACCTGCGCCGACGGGACGACGGCCACCGGTGACCGCGTGCTCGTCGCCACCGGCATCGCCCCGCGGACCGCGCTGGCCGAGGCCGCCGGGCTCGAGGTCGCCGACGGGGTGGTCGTCGACGAGCTGCTGACCACCTCGGACGCCCGCGTCATGGCGATCGGCGACGTCGCGGCGCTGCGGACCGGGGACGGTCGGGTGTCGCGGACCGAGGCCTACACACCCGCGATGTCGATGGGCCAGCACGCGGCGCGGACGATCCTCGGCCAGCCCGCGCCGTTCACCGAGGTGCCCTGGTCCTGGTCGGATCAGCACGACCTCAGCGTGCAGGCGGCGGGGTGGCCCGACCGCGCGGTGCGGTGGGTCGTGCGCGGGACGGCGGACGACCTCGAGGCCGGCCTGCACGCCTTCGGCGTCGACGACGACGGGGTGGTCGTCGCGGCCGCCGGGGTCTCCCGGGGCCGGGCCGTCGGCCGGGTCGTCAGGGGCGCCCAGCGCCTGATCGCCGCCGGCGTCGCGGTGGCCGACGGGCAGCTCGCCGACCCCGACGTGGACGTCCGCCGGCTCGCGCGCGGCTGAGCCGCGGGCCGGGCGACCGCTCCGCGTCAGGCCAGCGTGACCATCCCACCGTCGACGGGGAGGACCGCGCCGGTGATCCACGACGCCGCGGGGGAGGCGAGGAAGACCGCCGCGCCGGCGGCATCCCCCGGCTGCCCGAGCCGCCCGAGGGGCACGGACGCCACCAGCTCGTCCTCGGCCTCCTCGATGGCGAAGCGCATCATCTTCGAGGGGAAGACGCCAGGGGCGATCGCGTTGACGGTGATGTGCTCGGACGCCAGGCGCTTCCCCATGACCTTCACCAGGTGGTGCACGCCCGCCTTCGACGCGGCGTACGCGTAGGACTCCCAGATCGGCACCCGCATCCCGTCGACCGACCCGATCGCGATGACGCGCGCCGGCCGCTCCGCCGTCGCGGCGGCTCGCAGCAGCGGCAGGCAGGCCACCGTCAGGTGGAACGGCGACTTGAGGTTCAGGGCGAGGACCTTGTCCCACGCCTCGTCGGGGTAGTCCTCGATGTCGGCGCCCCAGGTCGCGCCGGCGTTGTTGACCAGCACGTCGAGGGTGCCGGTCCGCTCGGCCACCGCAGCCGCCAGGGCACGGACGCCGTCGAGGGTCGACACGTCGGCGGGGAGGCCGACGGCCCGCCCCCCCAGCTCGTCGGCGAGCGCCGCGCAGTCCTCGGCGGTCCGGGACGTCAGGTAGACGTGCGCGCCCGCCGCGTGGAAGCCCCGGACGATCATCTCCCCGATGCCCTTGGTGGCGCCGGTCACCAGGACGTGGCGGCCGGCGACGTCGAACAGGTCCGGCCCCATGTCAGCTGACGATGGGCAGCAGGCCGGGTCGGCGGGCGCCCTCGACCAGGTCGTCGACCGGCCAGCGCTTGCGGGACACCGTCGACAGCTTGGTCAGCAGGTTCATCGCCACCGGGTCGGACTCGCCCGGCCGCGCCTCCACCAGCCCGGCGTCGATCACGCCCTTCATCCACTCCTCACCCCGCTCGGTGCGGATCAGCGTCAACGTCCAGTTGTCGTCCGCCCCGATCCCGCCCGTGGAGATGTCGGCGTGCTCCGCGGCGAAGTCCGGGCACTTCTTGCACCCCTCACGCGTGTAGGGGTGGAACTCCTTCAACGGCAGCTCGTGGTAGGACCCGTCGCGCAGCCACACCATGTAGCGGCCCTTGATGTTCACCTTCACCACGTCGGCGATGTCGATCCCGTGGGACGCCAACACGATCTTCTGGCCCTCGTAGGTGAACGTCTTGGAGCACAGCAACCCGATCGTCAACGCGATCTTCCGCTTGTACTTGTTCACCCCGTAGGTCTGCACCGTCCCGTTGATCGACGCCTGGCAGGACATGCCGACCAGCGCGATCTGCTTCAGCTTCCTCTCATCGGCCTCCGCCATCGCCAACGGGTTCGCCGAGTACGTGTAGCGCGACCCGGCCGTGGCCAGCACCCCCGCCTTGTCCGTCACCAGCGCCGGCTCGGAGTCGAACGGCCCCCGCTTCTCGGTGACCGCCGAGGTCAGCGCCCCGTCGATCATCTCGTTCTCGAAGCCCCAGATCAGCAGCGTCGACACCAGCCCGCCGTCCTGGCCGGCCTCGTGCACCCCCTTGTCCGTCGCCCGGGTCAACAGGATCGAGCGGACGTGGCCGTACACCTCGTCGGGCTCCCGGGGCTGGCCGAACAGCACCTCGTCGATGTCGGACTCCCAGTTGCGGAACCGCGGGCACGCCCGGGTGCAGATGTCACAGCCCCGGTCCCCGATCGCGCACTCGTCGACGTCCATCCCCTCGCCGATCTGCACCGGCCAGTAGTCGTCGGTGTAGTCCAGCACGTCGCGGGGGCACACCATCACGCACGCCGCGCAGCCGGTGCACAGCCCCGGCTCGACCACCTCGCGGTACAGCTCACGCCAGTGCACGTCACCCATGTCGACTCCAGTCAGGTGGGGGTCAGGTCCGGGAGGGGAAGGTATCGCCGAAGGGGTGCGACGAGAGGTGCCAGCCGCCGTCGACCACGATCGTCGCGCCGGTCACGTACGTCGCGGCCCGGCTCAGCAGGAACGCGGCGGCGCCGAGCAGCTCGTCGGACGTGCCGAACCGGCCGAGGGGGATGTTGGACAGGGCTGCGGTGCGCACGGCGTCGTCGCTCCACATCCCGGCGTCCGCCCCCTCGGTGGAGAACGCACCGGGGGCGAGGGAGTTGACCCGCAGGCCGCGGGGGCCCCACTCGACTGCGAGGGAGCGGATCAGCGCCTCGAGGCCGGCCTTCGCGGCACTCGAGTGCGCCGCGCCGGGGACCTCGCGCTCGGCCAGCGCGCTCGAGACCATCGTCGCGCACCCCGCCGTCCCGGAGTCGAGCAGCGGCCGCGCCCAGCGGCGCAGCACGGTGAACGGCCCGGTGAGGCTCGAGCCGACGACGGCGGCGAAGCCGTTGGGCGAGATGTCCTCAGCCGCGGCCAGGAAGGCACCGCTCGCGGCGTTCACCAGCAGGGGCACCGGTCCCCCGTCGGCCTCGGCGGCGTCGAAGGCCGCGGCGACGGCGTCGGCGTCGCGGATGTCGGCGGCCAGCGGCACGACGGTGCCCGCGGGGGCCTCTGCGACGACCGAGTCGAGCTTGGCGGCACGCCGTCCGACGACGTAGGTGCGGACGCCCGCGCTGGCGAGCATCAGGGCGATGTCCCGGCCGATCCCCGAGCTGCCGCCCGTCACGAGCGCACGTCCAGCGGCCGGGGCGTAGGGTCCCTGGACGAAGGGGCTTGGGGTCGGGGTCATGGGGTCGCCTCGCCGGTGAAGGTCGCCGCCGCGCGCTCGCGGAGGTCCACCTTGCGGATCTTGGTGGCCGACATCGGCCACTCGGTGATGAGCTCGACGTGGCGCGGCACCTTGAAGCTGGCGATCTCGCCGCGACACCACTCGATGACGTCCTCGGGGGTCAGCGACGCGCCGCGGACGGGTTCGACGTAGGCCACGGCGACCTCCCCGAGCCGGGCGTCCGGGATGCCCACCACGGCGGCCATGTTGACCTCCGGGTGGCTGATGATGTGGGACTCGATCTCGATCGAGGCGACGTTCTCCCCGCCGATCTTGAGCATGTCCTTCAGCCGGCCGCGGAAGTGCAGCAGCCCGTTCTCGTCGATGACGCCGAGATCGCCGGTGTGGTACCACCCGTCGGCGTCGAGGACCGCGGCGGTGAGGTCGGGGCTGCCCTGGTAGCCGGAGAACAGCGTGGGCCCGCGACCGACGATCTGCCCCTCGACGCCGTCGGGCACCGGGGTGTCGTCGACGATGTCGCGGATCTCCACCTCGGCACCCCGCAGGGGCTTGCCCGGGGCGATGCGCAGCTCGAGCGGGTCGCGCGGGTCGGACATCGCGATCGACCCGGCCACCTCGGTCATCCCGAAGGCAGTGACCACCTTGGTGCCGGGCAGCTTCGCCTCGAGCTGGCGCAGCTGGGTCGGTGGGGCGACGGTGAAGATCGACCGGACCCGCCGGAAGGGCTCGGGGTCGTAGTCCGGGTGGTCGACCAGGCCGTCCGTGATCGGCGGGAACGCCGTGTACATCACCGTGGTGCCCTCGTCACGGATCAGCTGCAGCCCCGCGGCGGCGTCGAACGTCGGCATGGTGCAGTACGTGCCGACGACCCACTGCATCGCGAACAACGGCTGCGAGCAGGCGCTGTGGAACATCGGGAGGGGGCTGAACATGACGTCCCCGACCCGGAGGTCCATCCGCTCCGCGGTGTCCTGGCCCTGTCGGACCATGGCCTCGTGGGTCAGGATGCAGCCCTTGGGGAGCGACGTCGTGCCCGAGGTGTAGAAGATCGTCGCCGGGTCCCGGACGGTGACACGTGACGCCGCCAGCTCGACCACGTCCGGTGCGACGTCGGCGCGGGCGTCGACCCAGCGGCCCACGTCGATGACGCCGGGGGCGCCGGTGGAGCTGAAGTCGACCACGTGAGCCAGGTCGGGCGCGTCGGGCAGCTCGAGCGGCGCGCCCCCAGCTGCTCCGGCCTGGTCGGCCAGGTCGGGGAACGCCGTGGTGATCCGGTCGACGAAGCTGACCACGCCCGGCTCGTCGGCGACGAGCAGGACCGTGACCTCCGCGTCGGGCATCACGTGGCGGAGCTCGCGGGTCCGGAAGCGGCTGTTGACCGGGACCACGACGGCGCCCAGGAGCATGGCGCCGAACCATGACTCCAGGTAGGTCAGCGAGTTGGGCATCAGGATGCCGACCCGGTCGCCGCGCCGGACGCCGAGGCCGTGCAACGAGCGCGCCGCGTCCACCGCGGCGGCGAGGAGCTCGGCGTAGCTGCGCCGCTCGCCGGGCATCACCACGGCGGCTCGATCGGGGTCGGCCGCGGCACCCCGGATCAGCAGGTCCCCTCCGGTGCAGACCAGTCGGTGCTCCACGTGCGCGCTCCTGTCCTCTCGCCGCTCCCGGACCCTCAGCTCCCGGGCCTCAGCCCAACCGCTCGATGATGGTGGCGTTGGCCATGCCGCCGCCCTCGCACATCGTCTGGAGCCCGTAGCGGCCCCCCGTCTGCTCGAGGACGTTGACCAGGGTCGCCATCAGCTTGCCACCGGACGCGCCGAGGGGGTGCCCGTTCGCGATCGCGCCGCCGTTGACGTTGACGCGGTCGAGGTCGGCGCCGGTCTCCGCCTGCCAGGCCAGGACGACGGGGGCGAACGCCTCGTTGACCTCGAAGGCGTCGATGTCGTCGATGGACATGCCGGCCCGGTCGAGGACCTTCTGCGTCGCCGGGATGACGCCGGTCAGCATCATGATGGGGTCGTCACCGACCACCGCGACGTGGCGGATCGCGGCCCGCTGCGTCAGCCCGAGGGCCTCGGCCCGCTCGCGCTCCACGACCAGCACCGCCGAGGCACCGTCCGAGATCTGCGACGCCCCGGCCGCGGTCACGACCCAGTTGATGTCCGGGTACCGCGCGGCGAGCTCGTCGGAGTGGAACGCCGGCTTCAGGCCGGCGAGGGCCTCGACGCGCGACCCGGCGCGGATCCCCTCGTCGGCGGTCATGACCTCGCCGGTGCGACCCTCCCCGCGGTCGACCTCGACGCCGAGCACCTCGGCCTCGAACAGCCCGTCCTCCGTCGCGCGAGCCGCGCGCTGGTGCGACTCGACGGCGAAGGCGTCGAGGTCCTCGCGGCTGAACCCCCACCGCGCGGCGATCATCTCCGCGCTGATGCCCTGGTTGACCAGCCCGCCGCGGTCGGCGTAGCGGGCGGCGACCTTGGTGCCGAAGGAGTCCTCGCCCTGGGCGGAGGAGAACATCGGGACCCGTGACATGACCTCGACGCCGCAGGCGATCGCCACGTCGTAGGCGCCGGACTGCACGCCCTGGGCGGCGAAGTGGACGGCCTGCTGGGAGGAGCCGCACTGACGGTCGATCGAGGTGGCCGGCACGTGCTCGGGGAAGCCGGCACCGAGCACGGCGTTGCGGGCGACGTTGAAGGACTGCTGCCCGCTCTGGGACACGCACCCGGCGATGACGTCGTCGACGACGCCGGGATCGATGCCGGTCCGGTCGACCATGCCCGACAGGACCTCGGCGAGGAGGTCCACCGGGTGCCAGCCGGACAGCGCCCCGCCGGGCTTGCCCTTGCCGATCGGGGTCCGCAGGACGTCGACGATGACGGCTTCGCGCATGGGTGCAGCTCCTCAGCTCTCGCAGGACGACAGCGCCAGTCTATTTACCTACCAGTAGGTAAACAAGCTCACCCGAGGTCGGCGACCAGCGCGTACGCCTGCCTGGTGGCGAAGACGACCCGGCGCGGGGCGTACGCGTCGCCGAGGAGGTGGAGCTCCTGCAGCGAGCCCCTGAGCGCGTCGTGCAGCGTCGACTCGGGGACCGAGCCCGTGGCGAGGACGACGGTGTCGACGCCCTCGATGGTCCAGCGACGTCCGGAGAAGGTGTTGGCCACGTGGGCCGTGGATCCGTCCACGGCGACGAGCCGCGTGGATGCGATCAGCTGCGCGCCGTCGCGGTCCAGCCGGGCGAGGACCGCGCCGAGGGCGTAGGCGCCGACCAGCGGCGACGGCGCGGGGGAGCGGTGGGTCAGGACCACCTCGTGGCCGAGGCCGGCCAGGTGGTCGGCCACGGCGAGGGGGCCGGGGCGGTCGTCCTCGGACACCACGAGCACGCGGCGGCCCACCTCCGCGCCGGACAGGACGTCGACGGCGGTGCGCACGTGGGGCTGCGCCAGCCCCTCGGCGTCAGGCCGACGGGCACGGGCGCCGGTCGCCACCACGACCACGTCCGCAGCCTCCGCCACGACGGCGTCCGCCGTGGCCTCGACGCCGAGCGCCACGGTCACGCCGAGCCGGTCGAGGCGGCGGGCCTGCCAGTCGATCCAGTCCGCGTAGGGCCGGTTCATGCGCGCCCGGGCGGCGACGGCGAGCTGCCCCCCGAGGTGGTCCTCGCGCTCCCACACCGTGACCCGGTGGCCGCGCTCGGCGGCCAGCGCGGCGGTCTCGGTCCCGGCCGGCCCGCCCCCCACGACCAGGATGTGGCGGGGCGCAGAGGTCGGCACCAGCCGCTCGGTCTCCCGCCCCACGTGGGGGTTGACCGCGCAGGCGAACGGCAGGTGCTCGACCACGCGCCGGTTGAGGCAGTCCTGGACGCCGATGCAGGGCCGCGACTCCTCCTCCGCGCCGTCGCGCACGTGCTCGAGGAGCTGCGGTTCGGCGATGAGCGCGCGGACCATGCCGACCAGGTCGGCGTGGCCGTCGGCCACGACCCGGCGAGCCGTGGCCACATCGGTCACCCGACCCGCGTAGAGGACCGGCAGATCGGTCGCCGTCCGCGCCTCACCGCACAGCTCCGCCCACGGCGCCGCGCCGTAGGTGTTCGGCGGCACGTAGCTCGGCGCCCCCCAGTTGTTCCCGACGTCGAGGCTGAAGTAGTCGACCGTGCCGTCGGCCGTGAACGCCGCCAGCAGCGCCTGGCAGTCCTCCAGCCCGTAGCCGCCGTCGATCATCTCGTCGATGCACAGCCGGAGGCCGAGCGTGAGCGGCCGGTCGACGTGTGAGCGGATCGACTCCACGACCTCTCGCAGCAGACGGCGGCGGCCCTCGGCGCTGCCGCCGTAGCCGTCGTCGCGGTGGTTCGTCAGCGGCGACAGGAACCACTGGAGGACGTCGTCGTGGTTCGCGTGGAGCTCGATGACGTCGGCGCCACCCTCGGCGGCCAGGGCGGCGGACTCGCCGTACTCGCGGACGAGCCACGCGACCTCGTCGGCGTCGAGGGCGTGGGGGATGGCGTGGTCGCGGTACCCGCTCAGCCGCGGCGACGGTGCCGACGGCTTCCCGCCCTGCATCACCATCTGGACCGTGGACCACCCGCCCGCCGCGTGGAGGCGAGCGGTGAACTCCGCCAGCCGCTCAACGAAGCCCGGCTGGCGGAACGTGCCGGGGCCGCTCGCACCGACGCCGGTGGGTTCGAAGCCCGGGATCAACGGGTTGCGGACGAACGTCGGGGTGCCGCCAACCCACTGGACGCCCCCGCGGACCCGCTCCACCCAGTAGGCGCAGAACCGCTCGAACTGGTCCGGACGCCCGAGGAGGGCGCCCCTCCCACCCGAGTGCGGCGGCATGACGAGCCGATGGTCCAGGCGGATGGTCCCCACGGTGATCGGGTCGAAGAGGTCTGCCACGTCGGCTCCAGTCCTCCGGCGGTCTGCCGCCGCCAGGTCGGGAACCACAGTTTACTGAACAGTAAGTCGAGGACTATGGTGGGGGCCTCATGTTCGATGCCGTCCTGATCGCCAACCGCGGCGAGATCGCCGTCCGCGTCATCCGCGCCTGCCGGGAGCTCGGCGTCCGCAGCGTCGCCGTGCACTCCGACGTGGACGCCGGAGCGCTCCACGTCCGCTGCGCCGACGAGGCGCACCTCCTCGGGCCCGCGCCGGCGACCGAGAGCTACCTGCACACCGAGCGGATCCTCGAGGTCGCTGCGACGGCAGGCGTCGACGCCATCCACCCCGGGTACGGGTTCTTCTCCGAGAACGCCGACTTCGCGCGTGCCGTCATCGACGCCGGCTTCGCCTGGATCGGGCCGCCCCCGTCGGCCATCGAGCGCATGGGCGACAAGCTGTCCGCCCGCGCGGTGGCCGCGGCGGCGGACGTGCCCGTCGTGCCGGGGACGACCGAGCCGACCGACGACCCCGACGAGGCGGTGCGCTTCGGCGAGGCGCACGGGTACCCGATCGCGGTCAAGGCGGCGTTCGGCGGCGGGGGCCGCGGCCTGAAGGTCGTCGGCCAGCCGTCGTGCGTTGGCGCGCAGAAGCAGCACCTCCGGATGCGTGTGGCCCAGATCGACGGCGGCCCGACGTTCTCCGTCATCGGCTTCGGACTCGC
>NZ_CAXQBR010000005.1 GCF_964222135.1 Euzebya sp. | reverse complement strand
AGCGGCGCCACTCCGCCCTCGACCAGACATCACCCGCCGACTACGAAGCTGCACACACCCCCACCGCCACTACCATGCCCCTCGCAGCCTGACCCGACGGTGTCCGCTGCACCGGGGGAACTCCACTCGTCCAAGTCGCCCGGCTCATGGCCGAGCACGACGTCGGCTCGGTCATCGTCGTGGACGGTGACGGCCGGCTCGCCGGCATCGTCACCGACCGGGACATCGCCCAGCGGGGTTTCGCCCGGGGACTCGACCCCGGCGCCGCCGTCTCCACGATCATGAGCCACGACGTCGTCGGCGTCCCCGAGCACGCCGGCTGGGAGGCTGCCGCCAACCAGCTCGCGGCGTGGGTGCACCGGCGGCTCCCGGTCGTCGATGACGACGGCGTCGTGCGCGGCGTCATCACGCTCGACGACCTCCTCCTGCACTGCAAGGGCTTCCTCGATCACATGACCACCGCGGTCCGCAGCGAGGTGCGCGCCGGGCGTCAAGGCATCGGCAAACCACGAACACCTCGAGATCGCCGACGACCATGCAGCCCCGCGTGACGTTGACGGCGGCTCCGCCGTCCACCGTGACCAGCCCAACGATTCGCCAGTCACGGCGACCGGTGCGGCGAACCCACAGCAGGAATCCGCATCCGCCCCGGATGCTCCAAGGCCCCAGTCGTCACCGATCATGAGCCGGAGCCAGACCCGACAAGGAGGACATTGCAATGAGGAAGTTCTTGACTGCAGCGACGGTGAGTGTCGCGATCGCATTTCTGCCGGCGGCCGCCGGTGCGGCGCCGATCACCGGTGGGGCGGGTGCCGGATACGGCGAGCACGTCTCCGACCACGCCCGAGCCGAGGGCGGCTTCACCGGCCAGATGAACCCGAGTGACCACCGGGGGTTCGCAGGCTTCGACGAGCACCACTGATACACGACGGCCGTGAGGGTCCACGGGCCCTCACGGCGCCCGGTGGCCAGATGGCAACCGTACTGACCGCCGGTGTCCACCAACCAGGAGCCCTATGCCACCGCCCCCGACGCCCGACGAGGACGTCCTCCTGTACTGCGGTCCGGGGGGGCAGGAGCCCCCGACGACCGTGTGCGCGTCGAGCGCATCTGGCAGGAGATCGCCGCCGGCTTCACCGCGCTGGCCCCGTTCGGGAAGGCCGTGTCCATGTTCGGCTCGGGTCGGGTGGCTGACGCCGATCGCCGCTACGAACACGCCCGGCGGGTCGCGGCCCGGCTCGGCGAAGCCGGGTTCACCATCATCATCGGCGGTGGGTCCGGCCTCATGGAGGCCGCCAACCGCGGCGGCCGCGCGCCGGGGCGACCTAGGTCGGGCTCGGCCATCGAGCTGCCCCACGAGCAGGACTGAACCCCTACGTCGACGTCGCCGTGGGCTTCCGCTACTTCTTCGACCGCAAGCTAATGTTCGTCCGCTACGCGTCGGCCTTCGTGGTGCTGCCCGGCGGGGTCGGGACCCTCGACGAGCTGTTCGAGGCGCTCACCCTCATCCAGACCGGGAAGGTCCACGAGATCCCAGTTGTCCTCGTGGGCGCCGTCCACTGGCGCGGCCTGAGCGACTGGCTTCGCGACGCCCTCGAAGGCAGCGGCTTCACCAGCCCTACCGGACACCGACCTCACCGGTGGGGACGACGACCCCGACGAGATCGCCGCGCTCGTGCAGCGCTGCCACCTCCGCCTGTTGAACCCCCTTAATGCGTGGAACCGGCTCCAACCTGACGGATGTGCGCTCGGGTCCCGCGACCCGGTAGTCGAACCGCTCGCCCGGCGGCACCGGCGGCTGGGTGACACCGGGGACGCCGTCCATGTCGTGGCGCAACGCGATGCCGTGCCGGTGCACCGTCGTCGGTTCGGGCGAGTTGTTAGTCGTCTCGCAGCTTGGACCCAAGCGGCTGGCGCTGTACCGCTTCGGCGGCTGCCCAGCGCACCAGCCTGGAGCCCTGCTTGCTGATCGAGCCGCGCTTGACGGTGGTGTCGGACTCGTATTACGACCGCCTCGCCCTCCGACGCGGCAATCCCATCGCCAAGGTCGCCTGTGCCCGCAAGATGATCCATCTTCTACGCGCTGCGTGACGGCCACGTCCGCCCACTCCTTGAATCCGCCATGTTGATCATCGCTTCGGCCTTCCGGCTGCCGCACACGCCGCACCTGTTGCCACAATATGGCCCCCGCTCTGGGGCGACCGGCATCCGCAGAGGCTCCGGACCTACTTCTGCGGGTTCTCCACGGGCATCGCTGGGCTTTGATGTGCGGTCCGGGGAGTGCTCATGGGCCTTCCGGCCGGGACAACCGGTCCCCAAAAGACCGTGCGAGGCGGATGACTGGCTGCAACGACAGCTTGTCGTAGTCTGGTTGCCGACGGGCGCTTCCGTTACGAGGCCTGAGGAGAAGTGGATGGGACAGACCCGGCGCGGGATCTTGGAGTTCCCCCGGTGCAGCGGACACCGTCGGGTCAGGCTGCGAGGGGCATGGTAGTGGCGGTGGGGGTGTGTGCAGCTTCGTAGTCGGCGGGTGATGTCTGGTCGAGGGCGGAGTGGCGCCGCTG